>CAYQKF010000039.1:0-40885 GCA_964417935.1 uncultured Pirellulales bacterium | reverse complement strand
ATCATCGGCTCCACCGCGTGGAAGCCTGAGAGAACTCGCTTGTTTTGGGACTAGTCCACCAATGTGGTCGTCACCTGTCACCACGCCCGTGGCGTAGCAGTGGGTGACCCATCCCAGGTTGTACCCGGCCAACGTGCCGATGGCTCCGAGATACTTAGAGGTGATTCCCCTAATGTTGACATTGCCCAGACCGAGATTGATGACACGATCCTCGGTGCCGACAATACCGAACAAACCCACGTAGGACGTCGGCTTCTCACAGTTGTTCAAGTTGAGATTGTATAGCGTGTGTCCATTGCCATCGAACGTGCCCGTGAAGGTGAGGCCCAAATCCTTCCGCGCCAAAGTGTGACTGGGAGTAAGATCCGGCGAAATGACACTTTCGGTGAATACATGCCGCCCAGGCAAGTTTGGATCCAGGTCAATATCGTTAGCCAGGACGAAGTGTTTATCCCAGAGAAGGCTGGTTTTGCCGATCATGGCCAATTGGTCGACTGTTGAAACTACATAGGGATCTACAAGTGTACCGCTGCCGCCAAGCCAATCGAGAGCCCGCTCTGGTATGGTCTGGCCTGCTTTTTCTTCCCAGCTCAAGCTGGGGTAATCGTGCCCGGGGTCTATGACCCAGTTCGGATTTCCTGCCCAGCCATTGCGGCTGTAGATTTTGGGGTCCATCATCTGTGCCGTCGTTAGGCCCGTCCCCCCGGCGCTGACTTTAAGACCACTGGTCTGGGTGTCCCAGAAGCATTGTGTGGCGACGCCCGTACCCGATCCGACAAGCCCACCGGGATGATCGGTTCTCTCCCCTGCGTTGATCTTGGCGGTCGCATACGAGTGGGTGATCGTGCCGCCGTTTCCTCCTACGAGACCGCCAACGCCGATTGCCGAACCCGATCCGTCGATCACCTCACCGCCAGCGTAGCAGTTGGAGATATCCCCCCCGCTCAATGCCACCAGTCCGCCGGCAGACACGCAACGCCATCCCCCAATCACAGTGCTAACAGCGTAGCAGTTGGAGACAGTTCCTTCGTTGTCTCCCGCCAGCCCCCCAACGAACTCCGGGTTGTCCAAACGGGTGCGAAATCGCGCCGGGCGTTGCCTGAGGTCGCCTGGTTTATCTTCCCCCGCTATCCGGCCCGTTGTGCGGCAATTCGTGATGGCACCCTGGTTGGTTCCGGCCAGCGCGCCGAGATACCTGGAATTCTCGCCGCCTGTGATAGTCGCGTTCTCTATCCGCAGATACGTGACCCGGCCTTCAGAACCGATGATGCCGAACAAACCAAGATGTCTCGCCGTGCCATTACGAAGGATCAGGTTTTTGATGCAGTGCTCGTTGCCGTCGAAGCTGCCCGTGAACGCCATCTCCTCAGGGTCGCTTACGGTTTTGGTATCTGGTGCGATCACGGCACAGGTAAAAACTTTTCCGCCGGGTAAATTTGGGTCTAAGTCGATATCGTTGAGAAGCAAGAAGTGTTTGTCCAGCAGATTTGGATCAGAGCCGATTGAGATTAGCTGCTTAGCCAAAGCAATTTGATACGGATCGGCGGGTTGACCCGTACCGCCAGCGAATTTGGCCTGGACAGGGAAGCTCACAAGGTAAACTGAAATCAGTAAAGGGACAGTCCTTAAAATTTTTGAATTCTTCATCGTCGTCATCTTTCGAGCTCTTCCTCCAATTTTGGGGCAATGGGACTATTGCCTGGCTTTTCATACACTCCGGTTTACAAACCGAATTGACCTGAAATGATGCTTGTCCGGGCTCTCTGAACTGTAGTATACCCGAAGGTAACTTTCCACGTCAAGGTAGAAATGTTCTGATAAATTTACGAACAGCAGGCGCTAATAAATCGGCCAGAAGCAAAAAGGTGCATTCAGCCGGGCGGATTCGGATTTATTGAGCATTATTTTACGAATGGAAATCAAGGAGGTATCATCGAACTTGCCCGGGAGAGTGATTAAAGGTTATCTGTTTAGCTGTAATACGCCGGGGGCGGAGATTTGGGCTTCGACTTTGCCGGTTGTTAAATCGTATATAATCCCATCAACGAGTGCGCCGTTTAAGTAGCAAGGCTGCAACTGGTCACCCCTGACCTTTATTACAGACTTTTTATGGTCGTAGAACAATTCGCTGCCTATGAATTCATTTTTATTTTCCTCGTCCAGGTATTTTATTCCGCCCGTGGTAGTCATTGTTGAAAGCTCGGTTTGGCCCTCGGCGGTTTCGGTAAGGAGAGCTACTACATGGCCGGCCTCAGCCTTAATTTGTTGGCCATACTTCCCATTGACAACAGGGAAGTAGTCGATAAGCAGTCTCTGCGAGCGGGCATCGGCGACAATTCGATTTTCCTGAATGAAATATTCCAAGGTGTCAAATTCGCGTAAAAAAGCATAACATGGTTTGCGCAAACTAAATTTACCCGCATCCGCTCCGGAGGCGGTTATTTTGGAATTATCCATTCGTATTATTCCCGGGCCGGTAGCTATAAACAATCCCTTGCCAGGGTCATAGTCGAATTTGCGAGATTCTAACTCAATCCAGCCAAGTAACTTTTGTTTTGCCGTTTTGATAGTTCTAAGCCTGACCAATCCGCCGTCGGCGGTCAGATGTTCGATGCCGGCTCTCGATTTAAGAGATTGTTCATTTGTATCTTTGTGCATATCTATAGTAAGCTTTGGAGCCGAGAGTATGTATTTTTGCTGGACGTTTGGGTCTTCCCGCAGCATTGTACACAAACAACCTTCGAATATAGCCTGATTTGAGGCCTGGAAGAACTTGGCTCCTTCCTGAGCAGTTACCTTCACCGGCACAGGTGCTTCGTCGTTTTTGGCAGTTGTTATATCACCAGTGTAAAACATAAGTTCTGACAAACCAGTGGCAACAGCATCACCGGTAGGTGCGCTATAGTCGATCCTTCGAGTAATGAACGTAGTTCGTCCTTCGGCCTGGTCAAACTTACCCGGTGGTCGGCTGTAAGTATCATTCGCTGCTATATTGGTTTCAGCAGGATTTTCAAGTGTTCTTGGAGAGTCTTTCGGCACAATGATGAAACCGTTGTTACAGGTTACAATAATATCTTCAAACTTTTCAGGCGATTCGTTTGGCTCGTTCTGCTTCTCAGCAGCAACATTGTATGTGTTGGCGTCATCTGCACCTTTCCGGGCTTGTTCGGCAGTTCCGGCATCGGCGTCAGCTTCGTTAGATTGGCTGGTTTCGGCAGTTCGGGCACCGGCGTCAGCTTCACTGGATTGGCCACTTGAGGCCTTTGACCAGAAGATGTCGTTGATTGAAATTTCATCGTGAGCAAAAACCAATTGCTCAGGACTGTCAATGAACACATTTTTGCTAAACACACATTTGTAGTATTCGCCCCTTCGGCTGCGCTCAGGGCAGGCTTTTTCTTGCTCAACTTTCGGCCGAGCAACCGGTGGCTGTACTTCTCCCTTATAAATAACTACAGCAGGCTCGTCCGGCTGCTGCATTTCGGCCGGGCCGCCGGCATCGGGCGACCTGTCGGTCTGTCTTTTCGCACCTGGCAGAAAACCCGTCTGCGAGCTTTTTATATGCAGACTCTCCAAATCAACTATTCTTAAATATTCAAGCCGCTCCAACACGTCATCATAGATAAGCTCCAGCCCGATGCCGAGCATTTGGGCATCTTCTGAAACGAATTTGACCGAATTGGCCGTTGAAAGTTGTGACTTTTCACTCAAAAAAATTATGTCGTCAAGATAAATATGGCTTTCTTTGATTTTACCTGGGCCTTCAGGCAGAATATGGACAACTACATTTCCGGTAAATGTCGCATCCTTCGGAGTTGACTTGCCCACAGCGGTTTCGACTCGGACCTTCCCAATATCAGCCGTGATGTAACATTTAAAATTGCGCCGGTAAATATTCATATACGGCTTTTCAATTTCCCATATATCTCTTACCTCGTGCAGAAGTCTCTCGAAGCCCCATTCACGTTCAACTTCTTGATTCTTGTTGAGGATTATGTATCTGGCCTTTCGGACGGTTTCAACCCCAACCTCACCAATCATCCCAACTTTACTGTCAAAGACGCCGAGGTTGCTGTCGGCAACAGTATCAGTGAATTCTGCACCTGCATCAGTATCTACCGGAGGTGTTTTGCTTACCCTGCCATAGAGCAGATATATTGCAAGTACAGCCGCCAGCGAAATAAAGCCTATAACGAATTTTCGTAACTTAGAATCCATTCACTTACCACCAAGTTTGCAGTTCTTATTGCCACAAAGGCACCAACGCATTAAAAAGTGTAAAGTGCCTAAAGTGACACTTACGTGTCATCCCTTCGGCAAGCTCAGGACAAGCTCTGAGGCAAAGCCGAAGGATCTGGCCACCGAAAAAGAGATTCTTCGCTTCGCTCAGAATGACAGCTTTGCTGTCACTTTAGTTCACTTTAGGCACTTTAGCTCACTTTAGTCACTTTTATTTTCTGCCTGCCTTTGTGTCTTCGTGGCTAAAATTCTCTCTTGTATCAGGGCAGGTATCTGGTCATAAGCTGCTGCCATCTGCCGGTGTTTTTCAGAATGTATTCTATTACCTCCCGCACAGCACCTTTGCCACCAGCCCTGGTGGTTACATAATCAGCATATTGCTTAACTTCATCAACCGCATTGGCAACAGTCACACCGAATCCGGCATATCTTATAACCGGCAAATCCGTCAAATCATCTCCGATGTAAGCGGCCTTTTTCGGCTCAAGACCAAGCTGCTCAAGAAGCTTCTCAAACACAGACAGTTTATTGTGACAGTCCTGAAATACATACTCTATCTGCAATTGTTCAGCTCGTCGTTTTGTCGGCTCCGATGCCCTGCCGCTGATTAAGGCAACCTTCAGGCCTGCCCTTTGCCACATCCTAATTCCATGACCATCCAGTGAATTGAAGCATTTGCTTTCACTGCCATCTGCATTAATGACCAGCGTTCCATCGGTCAGGACGCCGTCAACATCCATAGCCAACAATTCTATGTCTGCAAGGTTTGCCATAGTAATATCAAATATCAAATATTAAAAATCAAAATTACATATCAAAACGTAAAAAGGTCATCGTAAGGCAGCTAAGCAACCGAAGCTATCTCCATTTTTGAACTTTTATTTGTAGTTTTACATTTTGATTTTTACATTTTGCACTTTTACTCATCCGACCACTTTTATTGTTACGATATCCTGTACATCGATTAGGCCGAGGGGCCTGTCATCCGCATCAACCACGGGAAGCTCATCAATTCTATATTTATGGAAAATGGCTGTCGCTTCGGCGGCAAGAGCATCAGCTCTTATTTTTTTGCAATCAGCCGTCATAATGTCACCGGCCTTGAACCCAAAAGCTCCGGAGTTGTGTTCAGTCATCAGTCGCCGAAGGTCGGCATCGGTGATTATCCCTGCCAATTTTCCATCTTTGCCGACAACCATCACAGCTCCGTGGCGTTTTATATCGCCGGTTTTTTCAAGCAGTTGTTTTATCGTATCGTTAACCTCAGCGATAGGCAATTTTTCGCCCGGCTTGAACATCATTGATTGTTCGACAGTCATCAGCTTTGAGCCGAGCGAACCGCCGGGATGGAACCTCACATAATCCTCAACGCTGAAATTACGCGCCTTCATAACGGTAAAGGCAAGGGCGTCACCAACCGCTAACATACAGGTAGTGGAAACACTCGGAGCAACGCCAAGCGGACAGGCTTCACTCATCATCCCCATACATAGCGCCACGTCGCTATGCTCGCACAGAGTCGAGTCGCTGTCGCCGGTTATTGCAATCAATTTAATCTGCTGCTGCTTGACCAGATTTATCAGCCGAACAACTTCATCCGTTTCGCCGCCGTAACTTAGAACAATAACAATATCGTTTTCCCGCAGCCTGCCCAAATCCCCGTGGACGGCTTCAGCAGGATGAAGGAAGTGGCTCGGTGTGCCGGTCGAAGCCAGAGTAGCGCTTATCTTTTGCCCGATTATACCCGCCTTGCCGATACCGCTTACTATACAAGAACCGCTGCAGTTATATATCATCTCGCAAGCCTGCACAAAAGACGCATCAACAATCGGCGTGATAGAGCTTATCGCATCCGCTTCGGCCTCAATTACTTTTCGCGCATATCCAAGGTCAAATTCCACGTATTTCTACTCCTCACTTCTTACGTCTAAATTAAGAGCCGAAAACGCTTTCTGAAAACAGCAATGGTTGGTCATAGTTTCGAGGATACTGCTCAAGAAATTCTTTTAGAGTATCCTCCTTACCGAGTTCACGTGCAAGAGCCAAAAGGTCGAGCCGTTTAAGTATGTCCACCGTTATTGGGCGTTTCTCGTCCCAAAAGATAAATGCAGAGAAAAAATCCTTTGCAATATCCGAGTTCAGAAGCTCAGCTATAAAGAAGGCCTCCTTCCTGGTTTGACAGGCAACAAAATAGCACGTATCGCCAAGGACAACAGGTTTTTCCGCATAAGGGCCAACAACTTTGAAATCCAGCTTTTTGTAAAATCCAGAGATTGCAACCTTCCAGTGAGCAAAAGAATAGTTTCCCACCCCGAATACTGAGAACCGAGGACGGTTGCGGTACACCGAACTGGCGCATCTATCCAATAACTGAGCGTGCCTCTGAAGGTATTGCCAAGTCTTGGGAGCTAATTGGCATATTTGACGTGTGTTTTCGCCCACAATTTGCTGAGGAACGAGCATCCAGCGAGTTGGTTGTTGGTAACTACCGTTAGCAATGTCTGAGCTCTTGAACATAGGATAGAGATAATCGTCTTCTAAATCAACAAGTTCTCCAAAACCATTTCGGTATCCGTTGATTTCCTTACGGAATTCCATAACCTTAGCACAATCATGTTTAATGCCAGACCTCCATTTGTAATGGCCCTTCCCTTCGAGATGTTTCCAATGTTCAAAGCATGTGATGTTTGCCACTAGACGTCCCTGCCGGTATCCGAAAGCAACAGATGGGGAAGCATCTTTGAGGCTATCATAGACCTGGCAGTCAAAATTACCATCTGTTGGAGAGACAGAAACAACAAGAAGACAAGCGTCTACAGCAGCACCAAAATATTTGGACGTTTTTACATGATAAATCTCTGACTGCTTTAGATGTTGTTTACCTTTCCAAGAGTGGTGAAGAACTTTTCTCGCAACAGCGGTCTTACAGAGCATTGCTAACGTAGCTCGTCTACCGTTGAGCCACTCGATCGCCTTGTTTAACATCCATTCAGAGATGTCAAAATTACTCTTTCCAGTAATCGCATCTATTCCCCGATGATTCTGGAAATTGGACTTATCAGGAAGATTGAATCCTCCAATGCGCCCAAGTTCAGCATTCGTAACCCAAGGCGGGTTACCTATCACAAGAAGAGGCTCTGGCAAGGATCTGAGTACATAATCCCAATCCACACTACAAAAGTCCTTATTTATAATATTTATCGAACCAGCGGTATGAGCTAACCTGTCAAGAGCAGAGCAAGCAACTTTAATGTGCTCGTTGTTGATATCAATTCCAATAATGTTGCGGACATTCGGAAAAAACTCAAGAGAAGCCACAATAAAACTTCCCTTGCCACAGGTCGGTTCAAGAATACTAATAGGTTCTAAACCATTTTGAGACAGTAGAGAGCAGATCTGCCGAGCAAGTTCAATGGGTGTCTGGAAATCGCCAAACTCTGCTTTCTTTTTAGTCTTCTTTCTAACTGCCATAGTCTTATCGAATCCTATAGATTCCATCCACCTTGCCAGCCTTCTCGATTGCGCGCCGGTATTGCAACCTCCACTGAAGGGCATTAGAAATAGTCAGATATCCTATGTTCGGAGGATTCGCTATAATTTCGTCGGCAATTTGCAAAGCCTGAATTTCTTCGACAGGGAGCTTGACGGTCAGTTTCTGTTTCATAAGTTCAATCCGCAATTCTCTGCATTTTTCGTCTATCTGCTTACAATTTTATCACACTTCCCCGCTGGTTGTAACAGACCAAATCGTGTTTTTCGCCGGCGTAATTCGACGCAGAATGAATAACTACCCGTTTGTCGTTAAGCTGTTCTACTTGTGCAATCGCCGTCCGCTTGGTATTCTGCAGATAATCAGCAACTTCCGGTGAGACAAACAACTCAATGCGTTTTATCTGCTCTTTCGATGCCGATAAGTGCAACAATCGAATAATCTCAATAGCCAACGACTCATGGCTTTTAACAAAACCCATCCCTCCGCAATGGGGACATGCCAGATAAGTGGCTGATTGCAGCGAAGGACGCATTCTCTGGCGTGTCATTTCCACTACGCCGAACCTGCTTATGCCTAATATTCTGGAGCGGGCACGGTCGGTCTTAACGGCAGCACGAAAAGCCTTTTCCACGGCCTTGCGGTGCCTGGCATTACGCATATCAATAAAATCGCAAATTATCAGTCCCCCAAGGTCTCTCAATCTAAGCTGGCGTGCAATTTCAGCGGCCGCCTCCATGTTGCTCTCGTAAGCAGTTTGCTCTGCGCTTTTCTGCTTGCGGTACCGCCCGCTGTTGACATCTATCGAGACCAGTGCCTCGGTTTGCTCAATCACAATTGAACCGCCGCCTTTAAGCTCAACCCTGCGAGACTGGACCTTTGCAATCTCATCCTCAATTCGATATTTGTGAAACAGCGGAACCTTGCCGTCATAATACGTTACTCTTCGTTTCAAACGCGGTGCAGCTATGGTAAAAAATTCCTTGATTTTTCGAACCACGTTTTCTGAATCACATATTATGTTACTTATCTTACTGTTAAAGACATCCCTCATCGCCCTGATAACCAAATCCGATTCCTGATAAAGCTCGCCGGGTGTTTTTTCAGTCTCTATCCGTTTTTCAATAGTTCTCCACAATCGTCCCAGATACTTCAAGTCGTTGTGTATATCCCTTTTCGAGCATGACTGCCCCGCCGTTCTGATAATAAAACCCTGCCCTTTCGGGGGCTTGCTGTCATCAAGAATCTGGTGGAGTCTCTTGCGCTCATCCTCATCCTCAATCTTATGCGAAACCCCATGTTTTCGCATCCAGGGCATCATAACCAGATACTTGCCCGGCAAAGCAAGATAAGTGCTAAGGGTCGCCCCCTTGGTCTTTAAGCCTTCTTTCGTTACCTGGACGACAATTTCCTGCCCTTTCCGAAGGCAATCCTGGATAGGCATCCGTTCCTTCAGGGCTTTCCTGCGCCCAATGCTTTCGATGTGCTTACCGCCGGCTCTTAAAAAATACCGGGGGTGCAGGTCGCTAACGTGAAGAAATCCGTTTTTGCCTATCCCAAAGTCGATAAACGCCGCCTGGATGCCGGATTCAATATTTGCCACTCTTCCTTTATAAATATTGCCGACGTGGCTGCTCAGACTCGCTCTTTCGACGTAAAGTTCCTCAAGCGAACCATTCTCAACAACCGCCACTCTGCACTCTTCACTCTCAGCAACATTTATGAGCATCTCTCTTGCCATTTTCGTATCCCCAGTTTCAAATAAATCCTAATATTTAATATCGAAATCCGAAACAAACTCACCTGTACTCACGTTACCGCAGGTGCGAGCAAATGACCAAAATACAAAACTCAAAACGTTTTGGTAATTTAGTATTTGAATCTCGAATTTGTTTCGAATTTCGCGCTTCGTGCTTTTAATAGTCTCGTACTTTAAATTTCACCTTTTGTATTATATTTTCTGCCACTGCACATTTGTGCGTCTAATCGGCGACGCCAGCTTCTCTACATCCAACTGGAGCAGCTTCAAAATTTCATCAACACGTATCGAACCAGCCAAACTAATTTTGCATTCAACAATTATACTCTTCCCGTCTAATTCAATCGACTTCAAAAAACCTCTTACATCCACATTTTTAAGTCTTGGGTCTTGAGTCTTGTGTCTTGTGTCTTGAGTACCTATCCGTCGCTGGATATTGAGACTTTCACTTTCCAACAAACGCTTAATCGCGGCCTTTAACTCCTCGTTAAGATATTCCTTCCGCACCGCCAGCACGTACGTAGCTGAACAAGGTTGAAACGATGTATTGGCTTTAGCAACATTCACCGAAAGCAGCTCACAGCCTTCAGGCAGTTGCGCACTTATGCTCTTATGCACTTGTGCACTTATGCTCTTGTGCTCTTGTGCACTTGTGCACTTACGTACTCGAAGAGACAGCAACTCATCATCCGCCTCAACCCCTACAGGCCTCGGCAGAGGCAATGATAATCTCGGACGAGGGTTGAAACCCTGGCTGTATTGGATTTTTAGGCCTGCTCTAACACAGGCACGCTGAAAAACCCTGAGCATCTGGGCATGCGACAGAAACCTCAGGCTCCCGCCTATCCTGAATTTTAATACCAGCATAATAGATTCGATTGAAGCTGCTATATGCACATCTCCTTAATAGCGTCTGCTCGTACATTTTAGCATTATGTCTATCCTTGACCGAAAAACAAGCACTTTTTCCCTTGCAAATCCTGCTCCTGCAGTGTAGATTCCTTGTGTTGGTCACACCTTGACAAAACGATAAGATTATAGAGTGGGCTTGAAACCCACCATTAGCTATGAATGAAGGTAATAAGATTTTAGATTTAGTTAGATTGGCAGGAAAAAAAACGCCCGGACCTTCATGATTGGTTTAAAGATTATAAAGTGAGTGCGAAAAAATGAAATGTATTCACTGTCAGGCAATCATGAAACAGGGAACGGCTCCGCTGCATATTGACAAAAAAGGTTGCCACGTAACATTGGATAATATTCCTGCCTGGGTATGCGAACAGTGCGGAGAGGCATATTTTGAAGAACGGCAAGTGGACGCAATTCAGGATTTAATCCGAACAGTTGAGCAGAAGGCTAATAAACCTGCCTTGAGTGCATAACTCACAACCTTATATGAGGAGATTAAAATGAATCGTCGAGAGTTTTCTAAAAACGTTCTAATGCTTGGAATTGGCGCTCAAGCCGGCTTTGCGCAAGGCAATCCGGCAGAAACAAGGAACCAACCCGGCAATTTCTACGAGGAACCCGTGAAAAAATTGCCTGTCAGGAAATTCGATGTCGTCGTAGCAGGCGGCGGCACGGCAGGGGTCGTGGCGGCGACAGCCGCAGCACGCCAGGGCGCCAAGACGGCCTTGATAGAGGTAAAAGGTTATCCGGGCGGGACCGCCACGGAAGGCGGCACTGCGCTTCACAGCTTCTATAACCTGTGGAAGGCTTTCCCCAGCGTCAAGAAGCGTCAGGTTGTGCGAGGGATTGCCCAGGAGATTATCGACCGCCTTTTAAAGGTCGGCGGCACATCGGGACATGCAGAGATGACCAAAGGCTACAATTACGATTCAATGTGCACCGCTATCGATACCGAGATGTATAAACTCGTTACGTTCGAGATGCTTGTCGAGTCGGGCGTTTTTGTATGCGTCAATACGCTTCTGGCCGGAGCGATTATGGACGGCTCCCGGATAAGAGGCGTGATAGCCGAGAGCCGCTCCGGAAGGGAGGCGTTTTACGCCAAAGCATTTGTAGATTGCACGGCCTACGGCGACCTCGCCGCTTACGCCGGTGCCGACTATACCGAGCCGAACGATTATGCGTGCTGCAATAGTGTTGGTATTGGCAATGTGGATATCGATAAGTATCATAAGTTTATGAAATCGAACGGCGAGCCCGGCGAAGTCGCCCTGGGCGTTCGCAGCGGCGAGCCAGACAAGGTCGTGCGCGTGAAAGGGCCACTCGGTGCAGAGTTTGGCGCAGAGGCAAAAAAAATTGGAATGGCCTCAGTTACAACAACCGTTCACGACAATTATTTAATGTTCATCAAGTGTAATTACAAAGTACCCGGAACGGTTATGAACAGGGATGATGTGGCCAAAGCCGAATTAGAGATAAGAAAGCGACAGGCAAAAGCAGTCGAACTCTTCCGAAAATATGTCCCCGGTTGTGAGAAGGCGTTCATCGCCCGGACGAGCCCAAAACTTTGTATCCGGCGAGGAAGACTGATTACCTGCGACTACGACATATCGCACGAAGACGTCATCGAAGGCAGACATTTCGACGACGACGTTATGGCTTACGGCTTTCACGATTCGGCTCCACGCTATCAAGTCAAAAACGGCGGAACTTATGGAATCCCGTACAGAGCGCTGCGCGTGGCGGGTATCGAGAACCTGCTCGTGGCCGGTATGATGATAACCTCCGACCATAGAGCACACATGTCCACCAGAAATACGGTCAGTTGCATGGGACAGGGACAGGCCACGGGCACAGCGGCGGCTCTGTGCGCAGCTAAAAACTGCGGCACGCGAGAGCTTCGATACAGCCATTTAAGAGAGACCCTTAAAAACGACGGCGTTTATTTTGAAATTTAATGTCGGATGGGCTTGAGCCAATGCTGTATTCTAAGAAAAGCACGAAATCATAAATCCGAAATACGAAACAAACTCGAAATTCTAATGTTCAAATTTTCAAAACTGACAATCTCGCTGTCATTTTGGTCATTAGATATTGCTGCGAATGGTTGCAATCTGGAAAGGTAGGTTCGAAATGATGAAGGTTCTGCATTGCCTGGTAGTATTGTTGCTGGTCGTCGCCTCCGGCGTCGCGGCTGAAAAGAAGCCGGTGTTCAAGCTGTGGCCGAACGGTCTGCCTAAAGGAGCACAGCCGCTGGAGCCCGCTCGTGTGAAGTCGCTCAAGGCCAAACAAACATCGGAGCGCATCACGTATGTTAAGCAGCCGTCGCTGACGCTCTATCTCGCCCCGGCTAAACAGGCAAATGGATGCGCGGTCGTGATTTGTCCCGGCGGCGGATACAACATTCTTGCGTGGGAAAAGGAAGGTACGGAGATAGCCCAATGGTTCAGTTCGATTGGCGTAACCGCAGCCGTCCTGAAATACCGCGTGCCGCGGCGTGACCCCAACAGGCCTCATCGGGAGCCGCTGCAGGATGCCCAGCGGGCGATTCGCCTCGTGCGAAAACGCGCTGCCGAGTGGGGCGTTGACCCGCAGCGAATCGGCATACTCGGCTTCTCGGCCGGCGGGCATCTGACGATTATGGCCGGTACGCACTGGGACAAGCAGACGTATGACCGGGTGGACGACGCTGACCATCTGAGCTGTCGCCCGGACTTTATGTGCCCGATATACCCGGCGTACTTAGGCGAAGGATACAAAGATGATGTCGCCGAGTTAGGACCGCTGGTGCGCATCACTGCTAAAACTCCGCCGACGTTTTTGGCTGTAACGGCGGACGATAAGATGCGCGGCGCTCAAGCTGCCTTGTTGTTCGTCGAGCTGAAAAAAGCCGACGTACCAGCCGAGCTTCACGTATATACTAAGGGCGGCCACGGCTATGGAATCCGAGAGTCGGAGAGTCCGGCCTCAACGTGGAATCACCGTCTGGCAGAATGGATGCAGGCCGGCAACCTGCTAAAGCCCATCTTATGTGACTGACATTTCCTGAATATGGAGACCGTAAAATGGATACCAAGTATTGGTTTCTGACACTTATGTTCGTTTTGTGTCTCGCGCTTGGCTGTGCCCATCTAAAGTCCAGAGAAACGAACAACGACGAAGTCCAAACATATACGCTTTACCCTATTGGCAAGGTCGTGAAGGAAGGTGGACGTACTTTTATTGTGCTGGATAAGAAATACGAACCCGGGCTCATGGGGCTGGATAAGTTCTCTCATGTAACAGTGGTCTATTGGTTTGACCGGAATGACAATCCTCGGAAACGGTCTATTCTCCAGGTTCACCCGCAGGGGAATAAGATGAATCCGTTGAGAGGCGTCTTCGCCACACATTCTCCCGCACGGCCCAACTTGATTGCAATCAGTCGATGCCAAATTGTCTCTGTGGAAGGCAATATCATTGAGGTCGATGGCATAGATGCCTTTGATGGCTCGCCTGTAATCGACCTCAAGAACTAAATGCCGGAACAGTTCGTAGGATACGATGCGCAACTTGCGGATTAGATTGTAGTGTGGGCTTTAGCCCACCAATCCCGACTAAAAGGCTTCGGGCAGGATTTTCCTTACGGCGTTGCGAAGGTAGTTTGAAATCTGCCTTTCGGAGTTCATACTAAGTACCTTTCTGGCCAGGTTGTTGCAGTCTTCGATGGTTACCGAGCGAATAATCTGTTTTATCTCCGGTAACATCGGTGCAGTAAGCGAAATCGTTCTAATCCCCATTCCCAACAGCAGCATAACGTACTCCGGCTCAGAAGCCATCTCGCCGCAAACGCTGATGTCTATCTGTGCCTTGTGCGCATCCTGAATAACCGTCCTGATAAGCCGAAGCACAGCAGGGTCCGCCGACGAATACAACGTAGAGACTAATTCATTGCCCCTGTCAACGGCTAATGTATATTGAGTAAGGTCGTTTGTTCCGATACTGAAAAAATCTGCGTCCCTTGCAAGCAAAAAAGCAGTCAACGCCGACGATGGCGTCTCAATCATAATGCCTATCTGAATGTCCTTATTGTATGCTATGGACTCTTCGTGGAGGTCTTCCATAACATCCCGTAAAATCATTTTTGCCTGCATCAGCTCCTGCAGATTTGTAATCAGCGGAAACATAATCTTGACATCACCGAGAACCGAGGCCCGTAAAATTGCACGCAATTGTGTTTTGAACATCATGAGGTTCTGCAGACAAAATCTGATGGACCTCAATCCCAAAAACGGATTCGGCTCAGGTACAAAACGCTTTCTTTGAGTATATTTATCCGCCCCAAGGTCCAAAGTCCTTATTACCACAGGCCTGTCCCCAAGAACCCTGACTGTCTCTGCATAGGCCTGATAATGCTCTTCTTCTGTTGGCTCGGTTTGCCTGTTAAGATACAGATACTCTGTACGGTACAACCCTATACCCTCGCCTCCTTTTTGCAGGACCCCCTCGGCCTCATCGTGAAATTCGATATTGCCCAACAATGTGATTCTCACACCATCGCGTGTTACAGCCGGCTTTTCTCTTATCGCATCGAGCTTGTGCTCAAGCTCTGCAAACTCCTTCGAGTATTCCTCATATTGTCGGATTGTCTGGTCGTCCGGATTTACAATGACGATGCCGCGATTGCCGTCGATAATGACGGTGTCTCCTCCACTTACGGACTCGGTAAGGTCCTCGAGGGCCACGACCGCAGGAATACCTAAAGAGCGCGCAACAATAGCAGCATGACTGGTTCTTCCACCGGCATCGCTGGCAATACCTTTGACAAACTTCCTGTCAAACCCGGCGGTTTGAATAGGGCTCAATTCCCGAGCAATAATCGTAACCTCTTCGGTCAGATGCTCGACATCCTCGCGCTTCCTGTCAAGAAGCTGTATGAGCAAACGCCTTTGAATATCGTAAATGTCCGCCGCCCGCTCACTGATATAGGCATCTTTTTCCCTGCTAAAATGTGCTGCAATTTCACGAAGAGTGGTGGATACGGCGTATTCGGCCGTTACCGATTCGGAGTGAACCAAATCGGTTATCTTCTTTCGCAGGCTTCTGTCGTGCAGAAAACGCAGATGCACAGCAAAAATATCTTTTATCTTACTGCCCTCGGTTTTGCCGTGTGTCGCCTCAAGTTCGGTCAATTCGCCGATAGCACCCTTGAAGGCATTTCTCACACGTTGAATCTCATTCGTCCGTTGTGAAGCTTTTACTGAACGGTGGGGAATTCGATAATCCTCGGAATCAATAATCAGCACCTTGGCAATAGAAATGCCCGGCGAAACAGCTATCCCTTTTTTTATTTCCATATTCAATAACCGATAGTCAATAATATTGTCATCCCCGCAAGCCGTTAGCGGGAACAATAATCAATTTCACGGTGCCGGCTCACCGAATAATTTAACTTCCACAAGCTCGCGCAGAGCGCTGATTACTTCGGCAGCATCCGAACCTTCAGCCTTGATTTTTAGTTTCGTTCCACAAGTCGCAGCGAGCATACTCATCTGCATGATACTCTTGCCGTCCACCTCAGTTTCGTTGTTGCTGACGTTAATATCACTATCAAACTGGTTTGCAATATCAACAAACTGCATTGCAGGGCGCATATGAAGACCGTCCGCGTTTTTTATCTCAACTTCTGTTTCGCAAATTACCTTTTCCAATGAATCCTGCTCTGCCTGCATCTTAAAACTCTGGTTCTTACGCTTTACGCCTGTAAATCTATATTACTACACTAAGTCTTCTGCAAAATTGAGGTTAGGCATATATTATTTAAGAAAATCAGCTTTTTCGATTTTCTTAAATAATTAGCTAACTTCTTATTAGGCTACAATTTACTGTTTGAAAAGAAAAAATAAGAAAACAATTTTTTCTTTTCAAAGTATGCCTAACCTCAATTTTGCAAAAGTCTTATTACCATACTACAAAGACAAACTTTCATCAGCCTCTCTGAGAAGGTCTTCAATCTGTGCCTTATTGCGGCACTGCCTTAGAAACTTGCGGAACTTCTCATGCTGCAAATGCCTGAAAATATTCTCCATCGCCTGCAAATGTTTGTCCGGCTCACCCACAGGACTGATTAAAAGTATTACGGAATAAACCGGCTGTTTGTCCAGAGCGGAAAAATCAATACCGGCACTTCTCTGTCCAATCGCGGCAACCACATCTTTAACTGCTTTATGCTTTACGTGAGGTACGGCAACACCTTTACCCATCCCCGTGCTTGCTTCCTTTTCTCTTTTTATCACCGCCCTGGCAAGCTCTTTGGACTTACCCTTTCCGAGCCTGCCGGCTTTATCAAGTGACGAAACAAGCTCGGCTATCGCACCGTCACGGTCGTGGGCCTGTAGTTCCGGAATTGTTGCCTTAAAACAAACAAAATCTGCAAATTTCATTTATCCGCCCAAAATTATCCACAACGGCCTATCAGGCCAAATCAAAAAAACATATCGCAAAACCAACCTACTGCTCTGTCACAGGTCAATTGATAGGTTGTCATTCCAGCCCCGCATCAGTGTGCGGGATAAACTCCAGCAGGAATCCAAAACCAAAACAATGGATTCCCCATCAAAGCCCGCGCTGCCTGTCCCGTACCAAATAGGCTCCTGCCGCCTGCCCCCGCATTTCTCTGGCAGGGATTATTTGGTGCGGGAAGCAAAGCCGAGTGGGTGCGGAATAACCACTACTTAAACCACACTTAACAGACCACTACGTTAGCTCTGTTAGCTCTGCGCCGCCCGTGTGTTTATTGTCTCGTTCCCTACCCTTTGTTCTTCTGAGCTGTCGTTCAAGCTTATGGACGGCCATATCAATACAGCGGTAAGCATCTTCACCCCTTTCGGTGCCAACGAAAACTTTGCTGTGTTCGGCCCTTGCAATTATCTCCACGCTGGTACTACCGCCTTGATTGCCGTCTATAATCACTTCAATCTGATTGATACTATTGTAATACTTGGGAAGCTTGGAAGTTTTTTCTTCCGCGTGCATTCTGATAGATTCCGTTATTTCGACGTGCTTACCACTAATTGTAAAAAGCAAGATTATTCTCCTTAACAGTTTTGCATAATGCTAATTTTCTTCGAAAACACAATCCATTTTTATTCTTGACCTTCCGAATCAGGCTTCGGCAAAGCAGCTACCCCCTGCTTCTGACCCGGCGCAATAACTCCGCCGCTGACAGTAAATCTTAATGCTTCCTCTATGGTCATATCTAAATCTATTGTCTGCTTCTTCGGCACCATTATTACAAAACCGGTAAATGGCGTCGGCGAAGTGGGTATAAGAATCGTAAGAAATTCCTTTCTGACGTTGTCCACGACCTTCTCAAGTCCGGAGCCGGTAACAAAACCCACGGACCATATCCCCTTTCGGGGATACTCGACCGCAACGACCCTTGAGAACATCTTCTTTTGTTCTTCGCGTGTGAGGAAAAAATCCGTAACCTGTTTTACATAAGGATAGACCTGTCTCAAAAACGGCGTATTCATTATGAACTTTTCGACCATTCGCCACAGGCTTCTTCCAACCACGCTGGCTAACAGCGCTCCAACCATAAATACGATGAAAAGCGCCACAAGAAAACCGGCCGCGGACAAAGCTACACCCATCCACTTCCAATCCAATCGCTCAACAAAGGCTTCGGGAGCAATGGATTTTATCAGCCAATTCAAACCGTCTGCTATATGCCGGCTGATATTGTCCTGGATGAACTTGTATCCCCAGACAAATATCCCTATTGTCAGAATAGTCGGCAATAGTACCGCTAATCCGCGTAAAAAGTAACTTTTAAACCGTCCCGCCATCGGATTATTAAAAACAGCCCTTGATTATTATCAATTTACCGGTTTTTTGTGCAACCAAAGCCGCTTACAACACGGCTTTTTATCCAGTACACCAATAGGTTAAACTATCGGCTTATCATAGTCAACAAAAAAGTCTTTCGGCAAATGTGCACCAATCAAATGTATCGCCGCCCCCGGCAGTGAAGTAATCATCCATACTATCCGCTGGCACAGAGCCAGAGCCAACGCCGCCTCTGCTTCGACACCGGCATAACGGATAAAAAGGTAGGCGAGTGTGCCTTCCACTACCACGGCCCCGCCGATGCTGACAGGCAGCGTCCCCAACACCCAGGTCAGTGTGAAAAAAACATAGTAATACTTGAGGCCTGCGGTAATCCCAAGATTTTTCCCAAGAAACCAGAAACCTGTTATCGTTATAATCTGCAAAAAAACAGTCAGCCCAAAGGCCGCAAGAATTGTCAGTGGTTTGCTGTAGTAAACATAAACCGCATTTTTAAGCTTTTCAAACGCCCTGATGCTGTGGATTCGAATATGCAACCAGGCCGCTCGCAGCAAAACCCTGCCCCACCTGTGCAACAACAGTCCGCAAAAAACTGCCGTCAATACCACAACCACCCAAATAATACCACCTTTGTATTCAGCGAGAAACTTAAAAGGGCCGCTGGGGCCGGTGAAGGTTAGTGCATCTGCCTGACCTCGCAGGAAAACGGCATAGAAAAAGAATGCGATTATCAATGTGCTTAACAACCCAATAATCCGGTCAACAAAAACGCTCAAAGCCGCCTCGAACCTTTTGTCGGTGTGTTTTGTAACATACCAGGCCCGAAGCAAATCTCCCCCCACTGAGCCGGGCATAAAATTATTGTAAAACCACCCCAGGAAATTGAGTCTAACGGCAGCCCCTAAATCGATAAAGATAGATTGAGTTCTGAGCAACAGCCACCAGCGAAAGCCCACCATTACCTGACAGATGACAAAAATACTGAGTGTTAGTGCAAAAATCCCCAAATTCATTCGAGCAAAAATCGACGCTAAATTGCTCCATCTCTGCCCCCGAGATAACCACACTATAGCCCAAACAACGCCGGCTGAAACCACCAAAATACGCAGAAACAGGAATACATATCTACTTTTCTCAGTTTTCGTCTTGGGCATTGAAGTAGTTTGCCTTGAAAAAAACTTGTTTTCACAGATAATAACGGTTAAAATTTACCTTTGCAAGATGATATTTGGTGAATAGTGTCTCGATGCTGGATGCTCGTAAGATGGTGAGTCCGCCAAAAGACGGCGGATCTTCGATGGTGAGTGGTGAGTATTTAACCAATTAACCATTTAACGAAATAGGAGACCAAACAGGTGGGTACAAAAGAAGACATCGAAGAAGGCGTGGAGTTTATTCCGAAATTCGATGATAACGGCCTGATACCAGTTGTAGCCCAGGACAACCGGACCGGCCAGATATTAATGGTCGCTTATATGAATCGTCAGTCACTTGAGATGACAATCCAAACCGGCTATGCCACATACTTCAGCAGGTCGCGACAAAAACTATGGAAGAAAGGCGAGCAGAGCGGCCACGTCCAAAAAGTAAAACAAATACTGGTCGATTGCGATCAGGACTGCCTGATTCTAAAAGTAGCAGTTGATGCCGGCCAATGCCACGTTGGTTATCGGTCCTGTTTTTACCGTGCTTTGAAGAAGAACACGAACAAAAAGCTGGAATTTATCGCAGATAGGGCCTACGATCCCAAAAAAATCTACCGAAGGTAAAGCCAAATTTAGCCGCTGCGGCTGCGTATCTGCTTGTTACAAAGAAAGTTACTACATCTGTACTTCAGCAGACAAAAAAAAACGGGATAATCTGGAATTTTTCCTTGTTTTGAGTGCGATAATGTGGTATCTTATTGCTTGTAAACAATAGACTTAGTGAGGAGTGGCTACAATAGAGGACAAAGAACAGAGGTCAGAGGACAGATAATCTGACTTCTGACTTCTGACTTCTGTTAAATGTAAGCGGAAAAAGCGTTACATTTGGCAACAACGGTGGTACTTAACTATAGTCTTGGTATATGTTTGTGCGATGATGTCAAGAAAAAAAACGTTTCAAAATTAACAAAAACTATCTTTTATCAGGAGGACTTAAACTATGAAAAGATTTAAATCAAAGCTGTTATTGGTTTGTGTACTAACATTCCTGCTCGGCACCTCGCGTATGGCCATGGGCGCCCCGGCCAATGATAACTGTTCGAATGCACAGTCGGTTGGTAACGTAACTGACCTGGCATTTGACACTACATTGGCGACGTTCGATGGGCCCGGCCATGCTATGATAAGCCCAAACATCTGGTACGTCTATACCGCTACGTGCACGAGCTGCGCCACTGTCAGCCTATGTGGCAGTAGCTTCGACACCTATGTCGCCGTCTATGATGGGAGCAGCTGCTACCCGACATCGAGCGACATGATCGAATCCAACGACGACTTCTGTGAACGGATGTCTCAGATGACTTTCCCGGTCACCAGTGGCAACCAGTACCTTATCGAGGTTGGAGGGTACAGCTTTGAAGATATCGGCGAGGGTGTGCTCAGTATCAGTTGCGACAGTCAGATGTGTCAACCGTCCAACGACGACTGCCAGGACGCAGATTGGATCGGAAACGTAAACAATCTGCCTTTCTGCACTACGTGCGCGACGTTCGATGGGCCCGGCCACTGTATAGACAGCTCAAACATCTGGTACCTCTATACCGCTCCACAGACGTGTGACGTCACAGTCAGCCTGTGCGGCAGTGAGTTCGACACCATGCTTGCCGTTTATGACGGGGGCAGTTGCGATCCGGCGGAGACCGACTTGATCGAATGCAACGACGACGGCGGCTGCGGTAGTTTCGAATCATCGCTCACTTTCGCCGCCACCGCTGGTAACGATTATTTGATTGAGGTTGGAGGGTACAGCGCCTCCGATATCGGTAACGGTGTAATAAGTATCCATTGCAAAGGTTGGGAGCCCGGCCCGTTTACCAACGATGATTGCCACAACGCAAAATCAGTCGGTAACGTAACGAATCTGGCATTCGATACCACATCGGCAACGTTTGACGGCCCCGGCCACTTCATGACCAGCCCAAATATCTGGTACTGCTATACCGCCACTTGCACGGGTGACGTCACCATAGACCTGTGTGGCAGCAGCTACGATACCAAGCTCGCTGTCTATACCGGAGAGGGATGCAGCTGCTATCCGACATTGAATGACATGATAGCATCCAACGACGATGCCTGTGCTCAGCAGTCCAGGGTTACGTTCGCCACGACCGCCGGCGAAATGTACCTGATCGAGGTTGGAGGATACGGCTCCAGTACCGGTGATGGGCTGATGAGTATCCGCTGCGAGGGAGAAGAGCCTGGTCCGGGTCCCTGCCAGCCATCCAACGACAACTGCTATAATGCAAAACCGGTCGGCAACGTAACAAACCTGGCGTTCGACACTACATGCGCAACATTCGATGGTCCCGGCCACTACGTGACCAGCCCGAACATCTGGTACCGCTATACGGCCATCGGCACAGGTAACGTTACTGTCAGCCTATGTGGCAGTAAGTACGACACAAAGCTTGCCATCTATAAGGGGGGCAATTGCTACCCCTCGTCGGGCAACCTGATTAAATATAACGACGACTCCTGTGGGTGGCAATCCGAGGTCACTTTTGCCGCGACCGCAGGCCAGACGTACCTGTTCGAGGTTGGCGGGTTCGGCTCCAGGACCGGTGAGGGTGTGATAACTATCAGTTCCGAGGGGTGGACGCCGCCACCGCCTCCACAGGAATTTGACTTAGGCGATGCGCCGGACAGCACCAACAATTACGGTGCGGTGATGACCGCATATTGGAGCCGAGTTCAGGCCAATTTTCCTACCGTCTTCAATGATGCCAGCGGCCTCGGGCCTTATGGGCCGATTCACCGAAACCCCAGGGCAGTGGCTCATTTGGGCAAAAACGTTACTCATGAGAGTGAAGCGGACAACGGCCCAGACGCGGATGGGGTCAACAATATCAAGCCGACATCCGACAACAAGGACAATGATGGGGCCGACGATGGCGTTATCTTCCCGGTCAATATGCCTCATTGTCGCTGGACCACACTTAACTATCTTGTCAACGTTATCAATCACGGTACCGACCTTTGGGTCAATATCTGGTGCGATTGGAACCGGGATGGTGACTGGGACGACGACAGCAGCACATATCCGGCCTTTAATTGTTCCAAAGGCTTTGTATCGGAATGGGCTGTACAGAATCAGTATCTCTTCAACCTGCCGGTCGGAATACATCAGATCACCACACCGGCGTTTCTACCCTGGCACCTGAAGGACGGTCCGAAGGGAATCTGGATGAGGATAACTCTTTCAGAGCAGCCCTGGAAGGGCGGCAGTTACAGTAACATCAAAGGTAAAGGTAGTGGCGGTTCCGGCCCCCAGACAGGATACGAGATTGGTGAAACGGAAGATTACTGGTTCGCCCCGGATACAAGCTTCCCGGAGTGTGAAGATTTTAACGGGGATGGGGTAGTTAACGTCCAGGACCTGTCAACTTTCGTGGCCGATTGGCTTGCGAACTGTCCGCAGTGAACTTCGTGAAATATTTCATTTGCACAAACAAAGGCTGTGAGTAAGTTTCGCTCACAGCCTTTGTTTTTTACTACATGGCTGCCGATGCACCGGACCGTGTTAATAAAACTTATGTTCGACGGCCTGTTTCTTTAGTTCGTCTGCGGTCGGTAGAAGTTGAAACGAATCTATCCTTTGAGCTTCGATAAATTTGTCTATCATTGGTTTTTAGCGTTCATTGTTTGTTTTCGTCTGCTCAATTTTTCATCAAGGCAGAGGCAGTCTAAGCAAGAAATATAATTTCCCAACCAAGGGTAATATAACTCTCTCAAAACCTCCAAAAAACAGAAATCCTATAAGTATCAATAATCCAAATCGCGAAAAGTTATTGTACATATCGATAGTCTCCGGAGACTTCAAGCTGGCATAGACCATTCTCGATCCGTCCAGAGGCGGTATGGGAATTAGGTTAAATGCGGCCAGGATAAAATTGAACAGTATGGCCAGCAGTACAAAATTACCAAGTACCGGCATCGAACGCAAATGAAGAGCATGGAAGGCAACGGCCAAAGTAAGAGCCAGCAAAATATTGGCAAGGGGCCCTGCCGCCGCAACTCTGAACATCTGCCTTTTCGTCAGGACCGAAAAGTCGACGGGCACAGGCTTTGCCCAGCCAAAACGCACCAGAAGCGGCATAATAATTGTGCCAAAGAGACTAATATGGGCCAGGGGATTCAAAGTCAGACGTCCCATTCTCTTGGCAGTGTCATCACCATATCTGTAGGCCACCCAGGCATGGGCATATTCGTGAATAGTTAAAGACACAAGAAAAATAGGAAGAATGAACAGAAATGTCGAAATTTGGCTACTTAACATCGCACCCTGTTACCACAAAAAATTAGATATTTTTTTTCTTCTTAAGGATGAGCTTTAATCCATCCTACCTCTTACCCATCATAGAACGGATGAACTCAAACTATTCATCTGAAAAGGGTTCTCTTGGTAGAGTTATCGTCAGTAATTTGCCTGTAAAGAAAAGAAGAAATCCATCAATCTCCCTGAGTTTTGTCATTCTGTTCCATTCGATGGTTCTGGTAGCATTCTGAGATGAAATAGTGATGGAGTCATTCGTGATGGTCACCGTGATTTTCGGATCCTCCATCAACCTGGCAGCATCTTTAGCAAAGCGACGGTTACCCAAGTAAATCCTCAGTGGCAAGATAAACAAGATGAATCCAAAGAAACCTAAAGCAATTCCGATTGACTGATTTGAAAAAAAATAATGACACACACCCAGGACGAAGAGGATCAGACCTCCTGTAGTTACCAATCCAGTGCGACCTATTTTATCCTTGTAGAATGTTTGGAGTGACGCTTTTGCCAATTTCTCCGTCCATTCATATGTAACAGTATCGTTCATTCGTACATCAGCCAAGGGAAAATTTGCCGTTCTTCGGCTGAATCACGGATATCAAATCCCACTTTAAGCGACTTTATTATGGTCGGAATTGTCGGGAAAAACAAGAGAAAATTGCGACAATTCCTCGCAAATCCAAAATAAATATAAATCTCAAAGACTCGAAATTCAAAAGGCCCAATTGCGTAGAACGTTGATCGCGTTCTTAGGCCAGATACCTCGACTACGCTCGGCATGATAGCAGCCCAAAACACAGGTTATGGAGGATTAGGCAGACTTCTGCAATAGTTTGGCGACGGCTTTGGAAAAGTATGTAATTAGTATGTCCGCACCTGCGCGTTTGATGGAATAAAGTATTTCCATTATTGTTGCTTCTTTGTCTACAAGCTCTGCAGCAGCAGCCGAGTTTACCATCATATATTCGCCGCTGACGTTGTAGGCGGCTATTGGACAATCGAAACGGTGTTTCGCCGCCGCGATTATATCCAGATATGCAAGGGCGGGTTTTACCATTACAATTTCGGCACCTTCTTCTATATCGAGTGCAATTTCGGCCATCGCCTGGTCGGCACTGGCGGCAGGGTCCATCTGATAAGTCCTGCGGTCGCCGAACGCAGGGGCCGATTCGGCAGCATCTCTGAAAGGACCATAAAAAGCAGAGGCGTATTTGGCAGCGTATGACATAATCGCCACATTCTTAAAATCGTTTTCTTCCAGCGCTTCACGAATGTACCTTACCCGGCCATCCATCATATCCGAAGGAGCAACAATATCGGCACCGGCCTGGGCGTGCGAGAGCGCCGTCTTTGCCAATAGTTCGCAGGTAGGGTCGTTATTGATTTTGCCGTCCTTGACCAGGCCGCAATGGCCGTGTGAAGTGTAGGCACAAAGGCAAACGTCGGTAATAACCAGAAGCTGCGGTACGGCCTTTTTGATTTCTCTGATAGAGCGCTGGACAACGCCGTCTTCGGCCCAGGCCTGCGAGCCGATATCATCTTTCTTGCCCGGCAGACCGAAAAGCAGCACCGCAGGTATGTTTAGTAAGGCAACTTCAAGGGCTTCGGCGGCAATTGTATCCGGCGAAAAGTGGAAACAGTCGGCCATTGATTTAATCGGGGCTTTGAGGCCTTTGCCTTCCCGGACAAATAGCGGATAGACCAAATCATCGACGCTTAAAGTTGTCCGGCGCACCAGTCTTCGCATTGGAGCGCTGCTGCGCAGCCTTCGCATTCTGATTTTTGGAAAGCCCATAATTTACTCCCTACAGGAAAATCCGAATATCGAATATCGAAATCCAAAACAAATTCAAATGACAAAAATCCAAAATTCTAAACGTTTTGTTCATTTAAACATTCGAAAATAGGATTTGTTTCGTGCTTCGCATTTCGAATTTAGGATTTAATATATTTATATACCTTTATAAGTTCGTTCTATCGCATCAAGTAAACCGTCGAGGGTATGGTCTGCGGCTGTTACATCAACCCTGAGTCCAAGCGCTCTCAATCGTTCGGAAGTTACCGGGCCAATCGATGCAATTTTTACGTTACCTGAATTTACCAAATCGCTGCGGATTTGTTCGAAGAATCCATTTACCGAAGAAGGACTTGCAAAGGTCAGCCAGTCAATCCGGCCTTTGCCGATTTCCTCAATTAGCCAGGCGCTCTGGCTTTTTTGCTCTACGGCTGTATAAACAGCTACATCCTGAACCTCGGCTCCGCCTTTGTCTAACAGTTCAACAAGCTCATTTGAGGCAAGCTGTGAACGTAAAAGTAAGACCTTTTTGCTTCGCAAGTTTGTATAACCAATTAGTTGTCTGCCAAGCTCCTTACTGGTAAAAACGCTCGGGACAAAATCGGTTTTTATACCGAATTCGCTTAATTTAGCCGCGGTTTCGACACCTATTGCAGCAATTTTAGCCGAGCCGAAGACTCTGGTATCTTTGCCTAAATCCTGCAAAGTTTCAAAGAATATAGTTACGCCGTTGCCGCTGGTAAAGATTATCCAATCGTATTCGGTGATTTTTGCGAGCGTGCGTAAAAACTCGTTCGTCTCCGTCAGAGGCCTAATTTTTATTGTTGCAAACTTTAGCGAATTACCGGCGCGAGAAACAATCTTGGCTCCAAAATCGACGTTGCCGGCAGTATCGCGCGTTACGACAATATTTTTGCCAAACAACGGCTTTTTCATAAACCAGTTCAACTGTGTGCTACTGTCTGCGGCAGTTCCGATGATTACGATCGCCGGCGGTTCAATTTCGGCCTGCTCGCACTTTTGGCTGATATCGCCAAGCACAGCTTTTGCAACTTTCTGCGTGGGCAAAGTGGCGTCAGCGATTACCGCCACCGGTGTATCGGCGTCCATACCATTTTCCATCAGTCGCTCTGTGATAGAATTAAGATTGCCCATCCCCATATAGAAGACTATAGTGCCGCTGAATTTGGCAAGCAGGTGCCAGTCGATATTAGTTTTTTGCTTTTGGTCGGCCTCCCGGCCGGTAACAAAAACCACCTGCGAGCTGTACTCTCTGTCGGTTAGTATGATACCGGCATAGGCAGAGACGGCGATACCGGCGGTTATGCCGGGCACTATTTCAAAACCGATACCCTCTTCAATAAGGACCGCAAGCTCTTCGGCACATCTGCCGAAGATACAAGGGTCGCCGCCCTTTAAGCGCACGACTGTTCGCCCGGCGGATGCCTTTTCGAGCAGCAGCTTGTTAATTTCTTCCTGTGTAACCGAAACACCGCCGGTGCGTTTGGGCACATGGATAATCTCGGCGTCGTCGCGGGTAAATCTGAGCAAAGCCGGGTTGGCTAATTTGTCGTAAATTATACAGTCGGCTCTCTTGAGAGCCTCTGCGCCGCGAACGGTTATCAAGTCCGCCCGGCCCGGGCCTGCGCCGACCAGATATACAAAACCTTTAGCCATAGATCTCACAGATTAAGAAAAACGGTATGCACAGCATACCCTACAAAATAATTACGTTAAGATACCAGATATAGCCGGTGAACGCTATTGATTTTGCTAAAAACAGATTTCACAGACGCCGTCCCGAGCGTAGCCGAGGAATCTATTAAAATGAACCTCAGAATATCGAATCAAGAAGCACAATGCCATCTTGAATATCCTTGCAAATAATGTGCTTTTCAGCATAATCGCCCGTGTTGAGTTTAAATAAGACTTTTGCAAAACTTCAGTTTAAAGATGGGCATAAAGGTAACCTGATGAATAAGTTCAGACGAGTTGTAATGTGGATTGGGCTGGCGCTGATTATCCTATTGGTTTTCCTGTCTATCTATGGTGCATTTATCGGCGCCGAGCGGGCAAAGAGCTTTGTTAACCGCCTGCCATTAGTGGTTTACTGGTCAGCTTTTACACTGCTGTTGATAACAGCCCTTGCGGTATTTCGTCGATTGGTTCGCGTGCCCGGCCTGCTGCTGATGCACGCCGGCTGTGTCTTTATTCTCGCAGGCTCTATGTGGGCATCAGAGTCCGGACATAAACTCCAGAAACAACTGTTTGGCATCGACAAAATTCCGGCAGGCCAAATGAGAATCTATGAGGGATACTCAGACAACCGCGTCATATTAGAAGACAACGATCAGATAAAAGCACTGCCTTTCTCCATAGCACTCAAAGACTTCCAAATAGAATATTACAAGCCGGAGTACCTGCAAATCCAAACCAGAGATGGACAAGGCTGGAGAATACCCATTGAAATCGGTACTGAATTTTCCTTAGGCCCGGAATTCGGCACAGTAAAAATTCTAAGGGCGTTCGAGAATTTCAAAATCACAATCGAGGGCGAGAGCAGAAAAATTATTGACGACCCACAGCCTGGCTTCAATCCGGCACTGGAGGTCCAGATTAAATACCCTGATGGTAATGTAGCCAAGAGATATGCTTTTGACCCAGAGCATTTCCCTGGACATATTTACCCCGGGGACAGATTTCTGCTGAGCTATCGCAGAGTTATCAGCGATTACGTAAGCCGGCTGCAGATCATTGAAGACAACAAGGTTGCTGCTGAAAAGGACATCGAAGTAAACCACCCTCTTAGCTTCGGCGGATACCATTTTTATCAGCAAGATTATGACAGACAGGCCGGCCAATACACTGTTCTTATGGTCGTTTCCAATACGGGCCTGGCTGTGGTCTATGCCGGCTACTGGATGCTCAGCATCGGTGTCTTCTGGCATATGTGGCTAAGGCATATAGTTACAAGGATAAAATCAAAAAACAAATAAATGGAAATAAAATATACAATCCAGGGCTTGTTGATTTATGTCGCCATCGCCGCATACCTGCTGGCGTTCGTAACGAGCCTGCTGCGCCGCCCGAAAACCGGACACATCTTATATCTGTTCGGTTTTGCGATTGCTGTTTTTTCTTTTGGTTATCGCTGGTATCATGTTCGCCACGTGCCGCTGCAGAATCTCTTTGAGGTATTCCTGTGCTTGGGTATGATTATTTATCCAGCTTCTTGGTTTTGCCGGTGTATCCTGCGGGTAGGAGGCTACTGCGCCGATATGCTTATAGGTGCTATAGTTCTTTTTCCGGCCGGCTTTATCCTTAACGCCCAGCCGCAACAACTGCCGCCGGCCCTGCAAAGCTGGTTGTTTCTGCCTCATGTCGCCGTTTATGTGCTATCGTATATCCTTATGGCAAAAGCCACCTTCCAGGCCATTTCGCAACTGGCCAGCAAAGGCCCCGACGACAACGAAAATCTGTTAGGGCCTGAGAAGGCAACTTATCGTATGATTTGCGTTGGTTTTCCCCTGCTGACGCTCGGGCTTGTCCTCGGCAGTTACTGGGGCAAACTGGCCTGGGGTGATTACTGGGGCTGGGACCCCAAAGAGCTCTGGGGGCTGGCATCATGGCTGGTCTATGTCGGGTATTTCCATTTTCGCTATATGTCCGGTAAAAAATATCCGCGGATTAACAGCTTCTGGGCGATTGCGGGTATGGCTGTCATTGTAATAACTTTGCTCTGGGTGAACCTCTCCAGACTCTTTCCCGGCCTGCACAGCTACGCGACCTGATGTCCATATATTCGTTGAGGGAGTTCGTGTAATCAGTATATGAATTTAGGAATAAGGATAGCTATGAGAACTTTACTTGTAACCGCGACATGTTTATTGCCGGTTTGCTTAGCAGGCTGTGCAGTTATAAATGAGGAGAACAAAGCCATTAACAGTAAAGAGAGCATAACGATTGACAATGGTATTTTATCCGTTTGTTATAATCGTAAGGACGGCATTTTCTCTGTCCGTCGTGGTGACAGAATATTTATAAAACAAGGTCATTTTCAAAAAGCCACGGGGGCTAATACCGCCACGACCCGGGGCATAAATATAAAAGATGCTCTCGGGACCGGTAATGCTATCGAGGTCAAATCAGCATCGGGTTATACTTACACGCTGGCGCTGTACAGGAATGTGCCGTTTGTTTGCATCAAATCAAAAATGCACAATCCAACTAATGATACGCTCACAATCAATAAGATGGTGGTAACCAGTTTAGATATCGACCTCGGCAAAGAAGCAAAGGACCTTAACATACTCGGTTGTGACGGGCTGACGACAGCCGAAAAGGACAGAATAAGCTATACTTTCCTGGCAATAGCCGAGCCGGAGACAAACACAGGTGTCGTGGCCGGCTGGCTGACTAATGACAGGGCAAGCGGAATCGTCTTATCAAAACCGATTGAGTCGTCTGTGCTTATCGAGGGCAGGAGTGAATACGGTAATTTACTCATCGAACCGGGCAAAAGCGTTGACGGTGAAACGTTCGCAGTCGGATACTTCGATGATGCCCTTGTCGGGCTTGAAGAATACGCCGATGCAATCGCCAAAAAATACAAAATCAAACTTCCGGAAATTCCGAACGGCTATTGCACGTGGTATTCCAGGCCATACGGCGGGGCATCGGACGAAGAGCATATGGCCGAGCTTGCTGAGTTCTGCAGCAGAGAGTTGACAAAGTTCGGATTCAACCTTCTGCAAATCGACGACAAATGGCAACTGAGCAGGCGGGATTTTACGAGCTATAATCCGAAAGGCCCTTATCCAAACGGCATGAAGCCTACAGCGGATAAAATCAGGGACGCGGGGATGACAGCGGGTATCTGGTTTATTCCTACCGGCTGGGACCCTAATCGGCCGGTTTTCAATGACCATCAGGACTGGTTTGTACACAAAAAGAATGACGGGTCGATTTATACGGTGCGGTGGGCGGGAAGCTGCCTGGATATGACGCACCCAGAGGCCCGTAAGTTCCTGTATGACGTCATATCCCAAATGACCAGACAGTGGGGCTATAAGTATATAAAGATTGACGGGCTGTGGACGGGAATGGCAGTAAAGATATTGTATCCGAAACCGGAGTACCGCAATGATAACCTCGGTGACGCGGTCTTTCACAATCCGGCTAAAACCAACATCGAGGCCTATCGAGACGGTCTTAAGCTCGTTCGGGAAGCCAGCGGTAACGACGTCTATATCCTCGGATGCAACATCGCGCAGAACATGCGGACACTCGGCGCTTCGGTCGGGCTGGTGGACGCAATGCGAGTCGGAAGTGACATTGGCGCAAGATGGAGCGGCATCCTTAGTGGTGCGAGTATGGGCACACGTCTGTACTTCATGCATAATCGCGTCTGGCACAATGACCCGGATTGTCTGATGCTGCGTGACCCTCTGAGCCTCGACCAGGCCCGCGCCTGGGGCTCCTGGATTGCCATAAGCGGGCAGTTGAATATAGCCAGCGAATGGCTGCCCGGCCTGCCTGATGACAAGCTCGACGTAATTAAACGTTCTATGCCGAACCACGGCTTGTGTGGTCGGCCAATAGATTTGTTCGAAAGCACTCTGGCGCAGGTCTGGCACCTTACAACCGCGACGGAGCAACAAAGAAAAGATGTCATCGGCCTGTTCAACTGGGACAACAAAAAGACAGATACGGTCAGCGTCGTATTAGATAAACTCAACCTGCCCGACGGCGGCAGCGGGGCTTATGTCGGCTTCGACTACTGGGCCGATGAGTTTGTCCGGCCGTTTACCGGCTCGCTCGAAGCGGAACTGCGGCCTTCCAGTTGCCGGGTTATAAGCATCAAAAAGCTACTCAAACGACCTGTGCTTGTGAGCACATCTCGGCATATTACACAGGGTATAGTGGATGTTGCGGAGCAGAGCTGGGACAGACGAAAAAACGAGCTGAGCGGCAAATCCAGAATTGTCGGTTCGGAACCTTATGAGCTTCGCATTTTTGCACCGACCGAGGACGCATCCTGGCAGGTCGGATCGGCTGATATTTCGGAGGCCGACCGGAAGGCCGGCGTTACTATCCTAACAAAGCAGAGCGGGCCGGAAATACGCATTACCATAAACAGCCCGGAAAACCACCTGGTTTCCTGGAAAGTTGCATTTAAAAACGATTGAATAAAATTTGAAAAAATGCTATTTAAAAATATTAATATTATTTCGGGCAAATGTTACGAAGCAGTCTAAGTCGGAAAATCTTAAAACACCAGTTTATCAGATTTCTCCACTCCGTTCGCTTCGCTCACTTCGGTCGAAATGACAGGTTTTATAAAAAGCAAAATAAGAATGTAAATTCAACGGTTTTTAGTTATAAGCTTTTGGATTTTTAGGGAGGCTATACGATGAGGTTAGAAAAAATCAAGATTACCTTATTGCTCGTCGCTATTTTACCTGTTTTTGGATGTGAACAAGCGGCCAAAAATGGAGTGGTGACGATTGCGGAAAATAGTATGGCGAAAGCCGTGATAGTTATTGACGAAGATGCTGGGGAACCCGAACAGCACGCTGCCGCCGAATTGGCCGACTTTCTGGAGCAGATAACCGATGCAAAGTTCGACATAGTTCACCCCCCTGCCGTTGGTCGGTCTCGTCTGTTGGTTGGGCCCGAAGCCGCCAAGTTGGCCAAGCCCGATTTCACCGTTGAGGGACTTGGTACCGATGGCATAATTATCCGCACGGTAGGGAACGACCTTATCTTGGCCGGTGGTCATCCCCGAGGGACACTCTATGCGGTTTATACCTTTCTCGAAGACTATCTCGGCTGCCGATGGTGGTCCTCGACCGAAAGCACTATACCGAACAAACCAACGCTTAACGTTGGCAAGCTGGATGTCCGTTATGTGCCGGTGTTGGAATATCGTGAGCCGTACTGGTTTGACGCCTTTGACGGAGACTGGGCGGTGCGCAACAGGTGTAACGGACACGCTAATCGGCTGGACGAAAAACACGGCGGCAAGCATACTTACCAAGGTTTTGTGCACACGTTCTACCCGTTAATCCCTCCGAAAAAATATTTCAAAGACCATCCCGAATGGTTCAGCGAAATCAACGGCAAGCGCAGCAATAAACGTGCTCAACTATGTCTGACAAATGAAGAAATGCGCAAGGAGCTGGTCAAGAACCTCAAAGAACGCCTTCGTAAAAATCCTGCTGCTACTATTGCTTCGGTCTCGCAAAACGATTGGCGCGGCAACTGCCAATGCAGCCGTTGCGCCGCAATTGAAAAAGAAGAAGGCAGCCCCGCCGGACTGATGCTGCGCTTCGTCAATTCTGTAGCCGCTGATATCGAAGAGGAATTTCCGAATGTTGCCATCAGCACATTGGCTTATCAGTACACCCGTAAGCCGCCCAAATATGTAAAGCCGCGAGACAACGTCATTGTGCGTCTGTGCAGTATCGAGTGCTCGTTTTGTAAACCGCTGGCTGACGAGCGAAACAAAGAATTCCGCGATGACATCGTCGGCTGGTCGAAGATATGCAATCGGCTTTATATCTGGGACTATACCACGAATTTCCGACATCACATAATGCCGCATCCGAACCTGCGCGTCTTAGGGCCGAACGTGAAGTTCTTCGCGGACCACAATGTCAAAGGTATCTTTGAGCAGGGTGCTTACACCACGAACGGCGCCGAGATGGCCGAGCTCCGCGCCTGGGTGCTGGCCAAACTGTTGTGGAACCCGAGGCGAGATGGGCAAGAACTTACCGAGGAATTCATCGCCGGCTATTACGGCCCTGCCGGCCCTTACATCAAGGCTTATTTGAAAGTTATACACGACGCGGTCGAAGCCAGCGAGGACTGGCTCGGCTGCTTCTCGCAGCACACTGCCAAGTTTCTTTCCTTCGAGACGCTCAGCGAAGGCTGGGCACATCTGAAGGCCGCTGAAGCGGCAGTCAAGGACGAGCCGGAGCTACTGTTTCGCGTTCAGGTTGCCCAACTTCCTGTAATGTACACCTTTATGATGCGCTGGGACGAGATGCGAGAAAAGGCCAAAGAAAGCGGCGCCGCTTGGCCTATGCCGGACTCAATCCAGGATGTTTTTGAGCACTTTATGAAAATCGCCAAGAAAAAGAACGTCACCCGCCTTAATGAATGGAACCCGGGCTTCGGAGCGCTGGAAGAGGCGCTCGAGCGGGCCAAGAAATAATGGCAACGGTGGGGCAAGCCCCACCCTACCGGAATGGAAATGGGCTTTAAATTGTTGGCCAGATCCCTCCACTCCTCTGCGCTCCGGTCGGGATGACAATTTTTACCAAAAGCGGTAATCTTAAGATCCAGTACGGGTCAACACCAGGGAGAAAAGCAATAATATCTTAAGAACTTTCATTTTCTGCGCACATTTTGAGGGAGAAATTACACTATAATAACAGAAGCTGATATCAGTTAGTTCTTTGAATTGGTGGATTTGTTTTGAATTTGAATTCAGAAACAAAATTAGTCCAAGCCGCCCAAAATGGCCATCTGGAAAGCTTCGGTGCTCTCTATGAGCGTTATCACAGCTCGATGGTCGCATTGGCTTACTCGATGCTGGCCGACAGGGACCTGGCAGAGGACGCCGCACAGGATGTATTCGCGATAGCCTGTCGCGACCTAAGGAGTTTGAAAAGTAAAGAAAGATTCGCAGCCTGGTTGGCCGGCATTTGCAGGAACGTTGCAAGGCAAATGCTAAGAGCCAACAAGGGCAAACCGGTTGCTCCGGGCAACGATTTTACTGTCCAGAGCCGGGACGACACGGAGGACCGTCGGGAGGCGATTCGCCGGGCGGTCTGGAGCCTTCGAGAGGCAGACAGAGAGTTGATTGTTATGCGATACTTCGACGGATTCTCGCAGGGGCAGATCTCGGAAGTTCTGGACATATCGCCACAGGCTGTGAACGGCCGGCTCATAAGAGCAAAACGTAAAATTGCAGAGTATTTGAAACGAAACGGTTTGACGGGAGATGATTATGAACCATCCTGAAAACGATAAATGGCTTGATGAAGCGTTGAGCGAAACAATCGGCTCGGAAGAAACGCGGACGGATTTTGAACAATGGAAACAGGACCATCCCCAGGCCGTTGAAATGTTAACCTCGCGGGCCCGGTCGAAAGCCTCGACAACAAAACGCCCGCTCAACATAAGGAATATAATTATGAAAAGTCCAATTACAAAATTAGCCGCTGCGGCGGTGATAATAATAGGTGTTTTTACAGTAATAAATGTCTTTTGGGAAACCACCAACAGCGTAGTTCTGGCTGATGTCCTTGAAAGAATTGAGCAGGTCAAGTGCTATAGGTGCCAAATGAGAACAACTTTCAAAAGCCAAGATGTGGATGAAAAGCCAATATCACAAGCAAAAGTACTTATATCACAGACTTTTGGTATGAAAACGAACATTGAAATACACAATCCAATTACCGGGCAAAGCATGCTTCAGGAAATATATGTGCTACCACCTAAAAGAACCATAACGACACTTATACCGAATGAGAAGAAGTACTCAAAATTAGAATTCGATGAAGTCTCCTTTGAAGGGTGGCAAGAAGAGTATGACCCGGTATACATGGTTAAACAAATCTTAGCGTGTGAACACACGAGCCTGGGCAAATCTACTATTTACGGTATTGAAGTCGAAGGATTCCAGACAACAGATCCTAACTATATGCGCGGATCTATGGGCCAGGTTGATGTCAAGATATGGGTGGATGTGAAGACAAACCTTCCTGTGCGAATAGAAATAGACAAAAACGAAGAAAACAAGGGGCATATGCACATCGTTGTATATGACTTCCAGTGGGATGTACCTGTTGATTCGGCTGAGTTTGAGCCGGTCATACCGGACGACTACACGCCCGGTCGACCAATGCTACAGATTTTACCGAAGAAGCCGGCAGTGAATGACGAAGCTGAAGAGGCTGAAAAGAAAAAGCGGGCAACGCAGGCAGAGATGGCCATGAAGATGCTGGCAATGAGTCAAAAGGCTGTAGTAAATGAAGAAGCTGCAATAAAAGGTCTGAAGCTATTCACCGACCTGGGCAGCGGCTATCCGGAGGCGCTCGATATGCCGACCCTGGTTAACGAGTTAGCCAAGATCGTCAAAGGTGACAGGCCTTCCACCAAGGCCTTCCGCGAGACAATCCAAGAAATGACCGACGAAGAGGCAATGAACTATAAGTTGGAAATGGTGATATCGGTCCAAGGGCTGGGTAGATTCTATCAGACTTTGGCTCAGGACCAGAAAGAACCGGCGTACTACGGAAAGAGCGTTGCTCCAGAGGATGCAGATAAGGTACTGATGCGATGGAAGATCTCAGACAATGAATATCGAGTCATCTTCGGTAGTCTGCATGCTGAGACAGTCACAGCTGAAGTAATAGCTGAACTTGAGAAGCTGTTTACAAAGTAAAGGACAATAGTGTAGAAGCAAAGGCCGGGCTACTTGCTCGGCCTTTTTTATGCGCTTATTCGGGTGAATAACGGTGCTTGTTTGGTAGGATGAAATTTTTGGAAAATATTCTTATTTTTTTATACCCAAAGAGATAGTTCAGTTGTGTTATAAATAGTGGTCATCCTAAGCTTGGGAAAGTGACTCACAGATGCTTGAAGATAAAGTGCTCATATGGAAGTTCAAGTGTGGGAATAGTGATGCTCTCTGCCGTATTTACCAGAAGTACAAAAAAGACTTACTAAAGCTGGCAGCTATTCTCCTGAATGATGTTAGTGATGCTGAAGATATAGTGCACGATGTCTTTGTATCATTTGCACAATCAGCGGAAAAACTCAAGCTGAGAGGAAACCTGAAGAGTTATCTGCTGACCTGTGTTGCTAATCGCGCGCGAAACAGGAACCGGGCAAAGCGGCAACGGCAAACCGCCGGGCTGGACAAAGCAGAAACCATTGTCTCAAATTCAAAGAGACCTGAGGAATTGATTATATGCAGTGAAGAACTGAGACGATGGAGTGATGCAATGGGACAACTTCCATACGAGCAGCGAGAGGTGGTAATCCTCCATCTCAGGGCCGGAATGAGATTCAGGCAAATAGCCAGGTTACAGGGTATTTCAGTCAATACAATTAAAGGTCGTTATCGATATGGATTGGATAAGCTGCGGTCAATCCTGAATGGTGAGATGGAAAAATGAAATCAGCAGAGAATATAGAGAAGTTAATCAAGAATCTGGATTTGGATATTGATATCAATACAAAAACAGATCGAGCAATTCTTGGTGAATTATCAGAAGTGTATGAGAAATCCAAAAAAATGAAATCGGCTTTAGCTAAGCCGAATATAAGGAGAACAATTATGAAAAGTCCAATTACAAAATTAGCCGCTGCAGCGGTAATAGTTATCGTTATCGCTGTGTTCATAGGTATAGAACAGTTCGACACTAATAGTTCATCTGTTGTATGGGCGGATGTCGCCGAGCGTTTTGAGTCGGTGCCGTTCTTCAATATAACAATATATCTTTGCGACCCATCAAACAAAACGAGGAAGATAGAAATATGGAAGTCCGAAGATTCACGAGTTAGGGCCCATGAAGGAAACACAGTATTCTTTGCAGATTTTTCCAAAGATAAAAATAAATTCATCACCTTTGACCGGTCTACAAAGAAACTTGTGAATTGCGACGAAAACCTACCCGCCGGGTTCATTCGGCGGTTATGTAATCAAAAAGGACGATTTTCGCTGGATACCCTCACCAAAAGCTTTCCTTCCGATGTAAAGGGCATTATACCTCTTGAAACAGCCGATACGGCAGCGTCAAAAGAGACTGTTCTTTTCAAGGCAAAGGCAAAGGAGATAACACCAGAAGCACTCAAGATATGGGCTCTTCGAGAGAGTAAACTACCGATCCGTTTTTTTGTCCGTCCAAGCAAAGGATATTTCGATTTATTCTTTGATTACTCGGAGCAAAAGGACGCAGCTTTTTTTGATCCCGTGGCCTTTACAAATCAATAAGCAGCAACGAATAATAAGGACGGCGAATTCTAACAGGCCGGGCTGAATTGGCTCCGGCCTTTTTTATGCGCTCTTTCTGGGAAAATATGGACTTTTTGATTCCTACCATCATAAAACAACAGAAAAAATGACTTTGTTTATGTAAAAGTATGCGGCTTATTCGTTATTATATATAGACGATCGTCAGTTTGAAAACAATTAGGTAGGCCTTAAATGCTGGAAGACAAGCTGCTTGTTTTGAAATGTAGGCGCGGTAGCAAGGATGCGATGTGCCGTATTTATGTCAAGTACAAAGATTACCTGCTGACGCTGGCAAAAGGGCTTTTAGGTGAGCAGGCAGCGGCCGAGGATGTTGTGCATGATGTTTTTGTTTCCTTTGCGCGGTCGGCCGGGCAGTTTCAACTGACAGGGAGCCTGAGAGGTTACCTGGCAACCTGCGTGAGTAATCTTGCACGGGACAAAATACGAGCAAAGACACGACAAGCCGTAGCTTTGAGCTCAGCGAATCCGGCAAGTTTGGATTCAGACAATCCGGAGCAAAGCGTAATAGAAAAAGAGGAATTAATCCGGCTGAGACAGGCCATAAGTCAAATTCCGTATGAGCAGCGGGAAGCAGTAATGCTGCATCTTAAAGGCGGGATGAAATTCAGGGAAATAGCTAAGCTGCAAGGCCTATCAGTCAGTACGATTCACGGCCGGTATCGTTACGGGTTGGATAAACTGCGGTCAATGTTGAATAGTGAGGTTGAAAAATGAGACCAGCAGAAAATATAAAAAAGTTGATTAAGAATCTACATGATACGACCAGTGCCCAGATGGATGAACAAGTACTTACAGATGTTTTGCGTGCACTGGAGGAATCTAAGAAAAACAAATCGGCTGCATCTAAGCCGAATATTAGGAGAACAATTATGAAAAGTCCAATTACAAAATTAGCCGCTGCAGCGTTAATCATCGCCGCTATAATGCTGGGAATGTACACCCTGACCGGTTCGGTCGATGGAACGTCAATTACAATGGCCCAGGTCAGACAAGCCATAAAGGACATCGACTGGGTGCAAATGGTCGGCAGGGCCGAGGAGGAGAGTGTATCGGCTTGGTATTCATTCACCTCGAAGGTCCAAATCCTGGTTGATGATGAGGGCAGGATCGTCTATTTCGATTTCAACGCCGGCAAGAGGCTTGTCTGGAATCCGGGCAGCAAGGACATCTACGAGTCTCCCATTGATGAGGGAAGACAATTCGCCGGCGGTGTAAGCAGCCTCTTTGAAGGAATCACCAAAGTGTTTGATTCCCTCGAGGCTAAAGGCGATTATAAGGTTACCAGAAAGCTCGGAACTTACCAGGGCCAAGAGGTCGAGATATGGACGGCTCGCCGTGTAAAAGGAAAAGCCGGCCCGACACGTACAGAGACGGCCACGATGTACATTGATGTTGACAAGAAGCTTCCTCTCGCGGCTACAGACGTTAAAGGGGCGGACGGCGATATCCAGCTTACGACCGACGTTGAGTTCAAGTACCCTGAAACCGGCCCGGCTGATATCTACGAGGCCGGCGCACCCAGGTCCGCGAAGATTAAGCCCTCTCCAAAGTCATAAGACCCCCTGAGCTGAGGTGGATGCGTCTCGATCAATATAGTTTTTGTTACAAAGGCCGGGCTTTTTAGCTCGGCCTGTTTTATGCGCTTTTGCAGGCAAAAACTATGCTTTCCGGCGTGTAGTGTTAAAAGTAGTAAAAAAGTCTGTTTTCTTTATACTAAAATCGGTTGACTTGGTGTGTTATAAGTGAAGAAAGATCTTTCTGTGATTCGTTGCGTTAAATGGTAGAAGACAGACTACTTATCTGGAAATTCAAACTCGGTAACAGAGATGCGCTGCGGCGGATCTATGAAAAGTACAAGAATGATTTGCTGAAGCTGGCTATCGCTCTAACAAACGATGTCAATACCGCCGAAGATGTGGTGCAGGATGTTTTTGTGGCCTTTGCTAAATCGGCAGCAAAAATCCAGATGCGCGGAAATCTTAAGAAGTATCTGGTAACCTGTGTTGCCAACCGGATTCGGAACGAAAAACGGGACACACAAAGACATGAGGCATCCAGAATTGACAACTCAGATTACGTAATCTCTGATGCAAAAAGACCGGAACAATGGGCCATATTAAGTGAAGAACTGGAACTGTTGAGCAATGCGATGGCTCAAATACCGTATGAGCAGCGTGAGGTGGTCACTCTTTATATGCAGGGCGGTATGACTTTCAGGCAAATAGCCAAAATCCAGAACGCATCAATCAATACAGTTCAGGGCCGTTACAGGTACGGCTTGAAAAAACTGCGGTCAATATTGAATAGTGAGATAAAAAAATGAAATCTGCAGATGATATAAAAAAGTTTTTCAACAACGCAGACCTTAATACTAATCCAGAGATGGACAAAACAGTTTTGAACAAGGTATTAAGTGTTCAGGAAAAAACCAAATCGGCTGCAATTGAGCCGAAGATAAGGAGAACAATTATGAAAAGTCCAATTACTAAATTAGCCGCGGCCGCGGCGGTCATCGCCGTGGTCGTCCTGGGATTGGTTGAATTCATCGGCACCCGCAGCACCTCCGGCATCGTATGGGCCGAGGTCGCCCGGAAGGTCCAAGCCAGCCAGGGCGCGATCTTCCGCAGCACAGACGCAGACGGCAAACCCGGTTATGCTATTCACTACCATTCCAGCACACAGTATCGGAATGACTCGTACAAAGGAGGCCAGATTGTCAGGACAATGCACGGCGACTTCAACACAGGGTTCGTGATCTTGATTAGCCACCGTCGCAAAACGTACGCAACGAAGACCTTTGAAAAGTTGGAACAAGGTCGTTTCTGGTCGGACCCGAAAAGCGTGATTCAGAGGTTCCTGTCTCATGAGCACAGGGAACTGGGCGCGAAGACCATCGAGGGCGTGCTCTGTGAAGGTATTGAAACCACTGACCCGGCCTTCGCCGGGGTTAGTTTCCCGGTGGAGAGTCTCATGGCCCGAGTATGGGTAAGTGTGGAAACGGGCTATCCCATCCAGTTCGAGGACGAAATTGTCGGATACAATGGAGAAGACGGCCAGTTGCTGCGGAGTGCAGCTGTCGCGGATCAGTTCCAGTGGGACGTAGAACTGGACGAGAGCCTGTTCGAGCCCGACATCCCGCCGGACTACATAGACATATCGCTATAGCACCTACGTGGAGGCATACAGCTGCCACAGGCTGAGCCGATGGGCCAGGCCTTTTTTGTGCGCTTATTTACGTTTTATGTGCTGTGAAATCTGCGGCTCAAAAAATCTGTTGCAAATGTCCCCATTCTCCTTATAAAATATCCAAACATAATTCAATCAGCTATTTTT
>CAYQKF010000038.1:0-40896 GCA_964417935.1 uncultured Pirellulales bacterium | reverse complement strand
CATCGGCTCCACTGCGTGGAAGCCTGAGAGAACTCGCTTGTTTTGGGACTAGTTTGGGTAGTTTGGGAAAGAACTCTGTTGCTCCTACCAGGAAATGGCTCTATTATGTAGGGAGCATTTAGGAGCAGTGCTATGTGGAATAGGCAGAATAGTGCGGTGATTGGGCTGGTGGTAGTGGGGATCACGCCTATCAACTACTGCCTTCTGGAATCTTGAGAGGAAGATGGAAGTAGAAAGGAGGACAAGTTTATGAAGACATCTGACAAAGCCAAGGTCGAAGTCCAGATAATCGAGATGACACCGAAGGACGCTGGAAAGGTGCCATTATGTGGGCACAAAGATCCGAGCAAAGAGTGTTATCAACACAAGTTCCAGTGGATAAAGAAACGTATGTCCGAAGGATTAAAGGTGAAGATGCTCAACACGCCGGATGATGGTATAGTAGGTTACATTGAGTATGTACCCGGTGAACACGCATGGAGGGCTGTGAACTCTGAGGGTTACATGTTCATTCACTGCATATACATCCAGTGGAAGAGGTGTAAGGGCAGAGGTTATGGCACACTCCTTATACAGGATTGTGTGAAGGATGCTAAGAAGGCAAATATGAATGGTGTGGCAGTTGTAACACGCAAGGGTACTTGGATGGTTGGAAAGGAATTGTTCCTTAAGAATGGATTCGAGGAGGTTGAGAAGGTACTTCCAGATTTTTCACTGCTTGTGAAGAAATTTAAGAAATCTGCTCCAACACCGAGCTTTAAGGGGGAGTGGGACAAGAAGCGAAAGAAATTCGGTAAGGGCCTCACGATTATAACCTCTGGCCAATGCCCTTATAATGTGACAATGGTTAACGATATTGCTGAGCTTGCGAAAGACAGATACGAAATAGAACCAAGAATAGTAGAGTATAGAAGTTACAGGCAAGCCCAGAACGCACCGTGGCCCTTTGCTGTTTCTGGCGTGCTGTACGATGGTAAGCTGGTCGCTGACCATCCCATAGGTGGCACGAGATTTCAGAATATCATGGAGAAAGAGGTAGGAATAGAAATGACTCGCAAGAAGGGATGCTGATTTGAAAGGGCCAGATCAACTGTAGTGAGATATGTCTACTCCACCACCAACTTCAATCCTAACAGGGAGAAGCGTTCACGATTTATATATTTTTCAGGCAAGAAGGTTAAATACATTAAAGATACTCTGAATGCCTCTGATGAAGATATTGAAAGATTGTAAAAGTAATCCGTTCAAAGAGTTGCAACTTCACACGATCGATCCAAAGACCGGCGAAAGACTCGGGTATCTGTTTGATAGCATGCGTTGTGTAGCCACGGGCAAAAGCAAGCGGGAAGGGAACAAAGAAATCATAGAATGGAAATGGTCCGTGTTCGCCCAAGGGGCTACAAGTATACGCGGGAAGGATTAAGAGTTGAGGATATATTTTGCCATTTTTGGTTTATGGCCGAGGATTTCGGTGAATTGTATATGGTAAATCCCAGATAGATGAAATTGAACATTAGATGACCTTAGAGGCGTTATGAACAAATCAAAATTCTTGACAGCCGCGCTTGCGAGCATTTTGTTAATTTCGCTGTTGGCTTGCAGAAACACGGCCGGCGATGGTGAACATGAAGGCCGAGGCGAGGGTGAAGAACCGGGGGTGCGCTTAGCAATCGATGATACCTACAATGCGGTCAGGAATGGTGTGCGGCTGATTTTGAGCTACGATAGTACATCTTCGGCTTTTGCCGGGACTGTCGAAAACGTGATTGAGCAGCCTGTATCGGCCGTGCGGGTTGAGGTGCACCTTTCTAACGGAACGGAATTGGGACCGACAGAGCGAAAGGACCTCGCACCCGGCGAGAAAGCAGCCGTCACGCTATCTACTGAAGGTCAAGACTTCGACTGGTGGAAGGCCCACGCAGAGGCCGGTGAAGGCGGAGGAGAACACCACGGCGAGCGCGAAGGTGAACACGGAGGAGAACATGGAGGTGAGCGAGGAGGTGAACACGGAGGAGAATTTTAAGGAGGCGGTTGAGTTTACGGGATGGGTGGAGGATTCGCTGTTAGAGTCTAACGAGACGCTTGAGCTATTAGAGAAGACTTTAGATTTGAGCGGGGGGAAATTCGGGCAAATGAGAGATGTGAGAGAATTTATTGGCCGGATTTGTGAGTTAGGTAATGGAAATGAGTTGATAGCGCTGAGATGCCTTAAAAAAGCAACTGCTGATGAGAATATGCGGGTGCCCTGGGCAAGATATGAAGAAAAACTTATAGAGTTTCTGGAACAAATAAGTGCATTGCCGAACGACTATGAAAATGTAGAAGATATTCTGAATGAGGCGGTAGAGGTTGCCGATTTGTATGGGAGGCTTCAGCCGGACAAATTCAGGGAGATTTGGGAGAAACTTAATAAAGGGGTGAGTTTGTTTTTTTTGTAGTATTGGGGATATGACAGTTGTAGAACAAGTTAAAAGTGTGTGTTTTAGTGCTAATATCGAAAACAGAGAAGGCCTGCACCAATTTATCCCGCACTAATTAGACGTGAGTTCGCACTCAATTTGTGCGGGACACGGCGTCAGTGGGCTATCCTTCAATTACACTCAGAACAGGTTTTGTGCAGGGGCAAGCACTGGGGCGTCGTCGTGCCGACGACGGCTAAACGGTATTAATCCTCACAACAGGTGAGAGGGCTAAACGAAACTCCCATTATCGTATGTTATCGGAATATGGTTACCATAGCTGGTTTCTGTTAAGGCTCTGCCGGGCTGCCAAACATATCAGTAAAAAGTGCAGGGTGCTTTATTAGGTAAAGACAAAGAAACCACACTTCCAAGCAAAAAAAGTCCTTAGCCGGGCGGGTAACTGAAAAGTCAACATCTGTTTTTGTCGATAAAATTGAAACTGAAGAAGAAAAATGTTGGTCCGAAAATGAACATCAGCCCAATTTGAGGGATATAAATACAGGCATTATCAGCCGTGTGAAGGGGGATTCAGGGTAGGATTTTGTGTATTTGACAGAATTGGCTGAGTGTGGTATAATATAATAAGTTGATGCTTCCGCTTCCGCTTTCGCTGAAGCTTCCGTCTTCGTTAAAACTATGGCGGACAAGCGATACTCGTAACTCATTGGGGCACGAGTGATAAAGGGGAGCTTTATTACATTCTGACAGTAGATTTTGAGGTAAAAGATGTTTGAGCGTTTTACAGACCGTGCACGTAAGGTTATGGCGTTGGCCAACCAGGAGGCCCAGCGATTTAACCACGAATATATAGGAACCGAACATATCCTGTTAGGGCTGGTTAAGGAAGGCAGCGGAGTTGGCGCAACGGTTCTGAAGAACCTTGATGTGGATATAAAGAAGCTGCGGCTCGAGGTAGAAAAGCTGGTCAAGAGTGGGCCGGATATGGTTACGATGGGCAAGCTGCCGCAGACGCCGCGAGCTAAGAAGGTTATTGAGTACGCAATCGAAGAGGCCCGGTCACTTAACCACAATTATGTGGGGACTGAACACATCCTCTTGGGTATTCTGCGGGAGAGCGAAGGGATAGCTGCTCAAGTCCTTATGGGTTGTGGTTTGAAGCTCGAGGATGTGCGCCAGGAGGTGTTGAATCTGTTAGGAGCGGGTGTGGATGACGGCCCTGCCGCACTCGGAATGAAGATGAGTCCAACGGTAGGGCGAAAGCCAAAAAGCAAGACGCCGGCACTGGACAGCTTCGGCAGAGACCTTACGCAATTAGCAGCCGATGATGAACTTGACCCCGTAATCGGCAGAAAGAACGAGATTGAGCGGTTGATACAGATACTCTGCCGGCGCACGAAAAACAACCCTGTTCTGTTGGGCGAAGCAGGGGTCGGCAAAACCGCAATTGTCGAGGGACTGAGCCAGCAGATAATCAACAAGCAGGTGCCGGAAATCCTCAAGGGCAAGCGGATTGTGGTGCTTGACCTGGCGATGATGGTGGCCGGGACAAAATATCGCGGACAGTTCGAAGAACGAATAAAGGCAGTTATTAACGAAGTAAGAAGGGCCAAGAACGTTGTTTTATTCATTGACGAGCTTCATACGCTTGTGGGAGCCGGCGGGGCCGAGGGCGCTATCGATGCATCGAATGTGCTCAAGCCGGCCCTTGCCAGGGGAGAAGTTCAATGTATTGGTGCTACTACTCTGGATGAGTACAGAAAGCATATCGAGAAAGACGGCGCTCTTGAGAGGCGGTTCCAGACGATTATTGTCGAGCCGCCTTCAAAAGATGAGACGCTGGATATTCTCAGAGGACTCCAGGACCGCTATGAGTCACACCACAGGGTTCGTTTTACCGACGAGGCCCTTTTCCAGGCGGTAGAGCTATCGACCAGATACATCACGGGCAGGTGCCTGCCTGACAAAGCAATCGATGTAATCGATGAATCCGGTGCGAGAGTTCGACTTAAGAATATGACTCCGCCGCTGGATTTGAAGCAGATAGAGGAAAATATAGAAAAACTTCAAAGCGAAAAAGACGAAGCTGTTAGAAATGCCGACTATGAGCGGGCGGCGTCATTGAGAGACGAAGCCCAGCAGCTCCTGGATGATAAAACGCAAATGCACAAGAAATGGTACGAGGAAAACAAAGAGGCGACCGGCGTAGTGGATGCAGAGACTATCGCGGAGGTCGTCAGCAATATGACGGGCGTACCGTTGACGAAACTGGAGAAAAAGGAAACCCAGCGACTTCTGGAGCTTGAAGTTGAGCTGCATAAGACAGTTGTTTCGCAGGATGAGGCGATCACCGTTGTGGCCAAAGCGGTAAGGCGCAGCCGAAGCGGCTTGAAGGATCCGAACCGTCCGATGGGCTGCTTTATATTACTGGGTCCCAGCGGGGTAGGCAAAACACTGCTTGCACAGGCCCTGGCGGAGTTTTTGTTCAGCGACAAGAATTCTCTTATCTGTCTGGATATGAGCGAATTTATGGAGAAGCACAACGTGAGTCGATTGGTGGGTGCCCCTCCCGGGTATGTGGGCTACGAAGAAGGTGGACAATTAACCGAAAGGATAAGACGGCGGCCCTACTCTGTGCTGCTGCTGGACGAGATAGAAAAGGCACATCCGGACGTTTACAATATGCTGCTGCAGATTATGGACGAGGGCAGGCTGACCGACAGCTTCGGACGAAGCATTGACTTTAAGAACGTCATTCTTATTATGACCAGTAACATCGGCGCCGACCTGATTAAAAATCAATCCGGTTTTGGTTTTGGCAAAAAGAGCGCTGAGGCGAGTTATGAGAAGATGAAAGATATTCTTCAGAAAGAGGTTGAGCATCACTTCAGGCCGGAGTTCTTAAACCGGCTTGATGACACGATAGTCTTTAAGGCGTTAACGAGAGAAGATTTGCAAACCATCGTTGGTTATGAGCTTGCGAAGGTCTTTAAGCGACTGACCGAGCACGGTTTAAAACTGGAACTGACCGACCAGGCCAAGGAATTTCTTATCGATAAAGGTTACAACCCTGAATTCGGCGCAAGGCCGCTGCGAAGAGCCATCGAGCACTATATAGAAGACCCACTTTCAGAATCCGTTCTGGCAGGCAAATTCAAAGGCAAAAACCTTATAAAGATTGATGTGAAAGACGAAGAACATCTGAAATTCGAGGGTTTTGAGACAAAAGAGCCAAAGGAAAGTGAACCTGCTGTCGCAAAATCACAGTAGCAATTTATTATCAAGCAAGTGCCTAAAGTGAGCTAAGGTGAGCTAAAGTTTGAAAAAAGAATATCGAATGTTAAATAGCAAACTTCAAAATTCCTTGTTCGATATTCATTATTCATTCTTTTTTACTTTAGGCACTTTACATTTTAGGCACTTTGCACTTTAGGCACTTCGAACTTACATGTGGCACGAGTTAGTTCACTTATTCTATTCACCACTCACAAGACCTAACCACGAATCATGATTTTACTTTACTGCGCCGTTTTGAACGAGCAGTTTACCTTCGGCGAACAACCTTATGGCCTGCGGATATGCGATACACTCCTGCTCAAAAACTCTGGCGGCGAGCGCCTCAGGAGTATCGCCGTCTTTAACCTGACAGGCTCGCTGGACGATTATTGGTCCTTTGTCATATTCGTTCGTGCAAAAATGCACTGTGCAGCCGCTTATTTTGCATCCTGCCTTTAATACCGCCTCATGGACGTGATGGCCCCACATACCCTGTCCGCCGAAGCTCGGCAGCAGAGCGGGATGTATGTTCATTACGCGATGTTCGTATCGGGCAGGTATTTTCCACAGGCAAAGCCAGCCGCCCTGGACAACGAGGTCAACTTTTGCAGCAACAAGCTCTTGTTCGATGCGCTTGCTGAACTCATCGATATCGGGGTAGTCTTTTTTGCGGATTATTTTTACGTGCAGCCCGGCGTTTTTCGCTCTTTCGACACCGGCCACTGCTGAGCGTGAACTTATTACGACAGCGACCTTGGCATTTAGCCGACCCTGTTTGATATATTCGAGGATGTTTATCAATGTTGTGCCGCCGCCGCTGATTAGTACGCCGAGCCGAATCAGCTTGGTTCGTGACTCGTCGCTCGTAACTCGTCGCTCAAGGCTCGTTCGGGTCACGTGTCCCGGGTCACGAGTTACGTTTATGTCACTGCCAAGATTTAAGGCCTGGTTTACAAGTTCGTCGGCTTCTTTGTTTTTTCCCCTGGGGATGTGCCGGACCTGCCAGTTTCTGAATTCGCCGAGCAGACTGATGGCTTTGCGGAAAAAGGGTCTGATTAGCTCGCTTTTTACCTTGTATTGGCCGTTAATCTGTCTGACAAGCAGCTCACTGTCACTGAAAACCGTCAACTGTTCGGCGCCAATTTGTTTTGCAGCTTCGAGAGCTTTTACGAGACCGGTATATTCGGCTATGTTATTAGTAGCCTGTCCTAAAAAAAAGGCTTTTGCCTGTAGTCGGGTCCCGGCAGAGTCGGCCAAAGTGTAACCGGCAGCAGCCGGGCCCGGGTTGCCTCTGCTGCCGCCGTCTATATAGGCAATTATTTCGTTCCTCGTATCTCGCATCTCGTATCTCGATATTCAAACATCAAAGCTACCTTGAATAAGTTTTTAGATAATAATTTGTTTGAGGCTTTGCCTGAATCCTATTTTATTCCTGGATTCCCGCGTGGCACGGTCATCTTGGCCGTGTCTTCACGGGCTGGAAGCCCGTGCCACAATGACAGATTGGTACGATTGTCGAAAAACTTTGTATCAGCAGCTAAGTAATGAACGTTAGATATTTTCTTCGCTTCCAAGGACAAGTATCCTCGTGCAATTTGGACAGCGAATTATATCGTCCTTGGTCATAAGCAAATTAACAGACTCGTCTGTGATACCCATAAAGCAGCCGCCACAGCTATAGGCCCCCTTTTTGCCGCCCTGCTGCTCAATCACTGCAACAGCCTGGCCATCATACGTTTCGGTAACGCGTTTGAATATCTCCAGCGGTTTCTGGGGTATGGTCTGTGCAACGTGGTCCCATTCAGCCTGGATTTTATCTATCTCGGCCTCGTATTTGCCTGCCAGCGTTTCGGATTCCGTTCGGTTCTGCTCGAGATGCTGTTTTTGCTCATTTATCTTATTTTGTATTTCTTCGCATTCGGCTTCATCGGCCTCAATATTTTTCAGCAGTTCCAGAGATTGGGATTCTATCTTGGAATTGTCGGCTTTGGTTGTGTTGAGCTGAGTGAGGACTGCGGAGTATTCTTTATTTGTTTTTGCGGTGTTGAGGGCGGCTCTTAACCTGGCTATCTGTTCGTCCCTGGACTTGAGCTCCAATTCGAGGCGGTCGAACTGGACCTTACTTAACTGGACCTCCTCTTTTTTGGCTTCGAGAGCATTTTGGAGAGTTCTGATTTGATTTTCCTGAATAATTACGTTTCTTCTGCACCTTGTAAGTTTTGTCTTTTCAACCCGCAGACGATTTTCAACACTTTGAAGTTTTATCAGCCCATTTAATACTGGTCCCATTTACGCTCCTTTGCCCGGCTCTTAAATTTTCAAACCCCTTATTATCTACACTCACATTTTATCTGCAACAAAATTTTTTCTGTTTTTTCTTTTATCTCGGCTGGTCGTATAATAAGCAATAGGATTAACCGGTTTGTTGTTCCCATTATTTGGGTAGGAGAAATACCCCCGGTAAAACCGGGGGCTAAATATTATAACCCCCCCAGGGCAGGCCTGGGGGCTAAACGAAGTCCTGCTTATGAAAGAGCTGTTGAAAAAACTCATTCAGGCTGAAAGCACGCCCCAGAAGGGTGAATTAGCCGCGGCGGAAGTAATTTCAGCCGAGCTTAGTCATTCAGGCATAGATTGCCGGATAGATACCTGGGACCAAAGCAGGGCGAATATTATCGCACAGGTAAAGTCCGGCGGGCACAAGAGTTCACTTTTATTTGCCTGTCATCTTGATGTTGTTGGGCCGGGCGAAGCAAAGTGGGAAAAGCCCCCTTTTGGGGCGGCTGAAAGCGATGGCAAAATTTACGGTAGAGGCTCGGCGGATATGAAGGGCGGCATCGCTGCGGCCGTTACCGCTATCAGACAGATTGTCGATTCCAACACAAAGTTACAGGGCGATATTGTATTTGCAGCCGCTGCGGGCGAAGAGACCGATAGCTGCGGTGCAAAAAGATTCATTAGCGATAGCGGCCGACTGCCTGAATTTGTCGGCGTGGTTATTCCTGAACCGACGGATTTTGCGATTGTTACGGCGCATCGCGGAATGCTGTGGCTCGAAGTTACAACCAAAGGCAAGGCCGCTCACGGCTCGACGCCACAATTGGGAGTAAACGCGATAACTTCAATGCGGTCTGTTCTGGATGAGTTGGAAAATTACGAAATCCCCGCGGAGCCACACAAGCTGTTGGGCGAGTGTTCTATGAGTGTCAATACTATTACAGGCGGTAAGGCACTTAACGTTGTGCCGGATAAGTGCAGCATCGGGATAGACATCCGAACTTTGCCGGAGCAAAATCATCAGGATATTATTACCGATTTAGAAAAAATCTTTGCGAAGTTAAAATCCGAAAATCCCCAATTTGACGCAGAGGTCAGCGTGGTGCGCCAGGTACAGCCTTTAGAAACCGATTGTGGCTGTGATTTTGTAAAGGACTTTTGCTCGGCTGTTGAGACCAATGAAACGAAGGCTGTTGGTTTTACAACAGATGGCCCCCATTTTGCTTCGTTGGGCGCACCGGTGGTGATTTTTGGGCCGGGCAAGCCGCATCTTTGCCATAAGCCGAACGAATACATTGAGATCAGAGACGTGGAAAAAGCGGTTGAGTATTACAAGAACATAATTTTAAAGTTTGTAACCGTTCAGGGGGTAATATGTTGAGTTTTGGCCATTTTATGTCATTGCGAGCGAGGCAGAGCCGAGCGTGGCAATCTCTTTTCTGCGAAAATTTGAGATTGCTTCAGCCTAAAGGCCTCGCAATGACACAAAAGCGCCGTTTTGTTCCCATGAACGGTTACAAACTTTCACACAATCACAGGTGCCATCTTTTCCATATTTTGGGCTCTCATCCCAAAAAGTTGGTGACCATAGACTGAAAAATCGGCCTAACGTCCTTGGATTTAACGCTTTGTGGGCAACAGCATACCTTGGTATAATTTGTCTGCCATGGTGGAGGGTAGGGCAACACTGGGAAGCGAGAGCGCCACTATGGTGGCATACAGCCCCTGCTTTTGCAGGGATAAACTCCGGGCGGTATCTCTTTGAGAGCCGCCCACTTATGATTATGCCGGCGCCTCCAAAGCGATAAATCACAGCCTCAGTAGAGGCTGTTTTCAACCAATTTTTTGGAGAAGAGCCATATTTTGAATAATTTGTGATTTTCACTAAAAAGTAAGGTACAATTCACAGTTGATTTATGTCGATAGCCATATTTCTGCGCAGGAAAGAGAATCAATATGACAGAAAAACTCTGGCCGAGGTTGAGGCCTGCAAATAATAAAGATTGCGAAAAAGTAACAGAGTTAGTCTATAGCGTTCTGAAAGAATATAACCTCAAGCCTGACCCGGCGGGCACGGACGCTGACATCAAAGATATTGAACATTGTTATCTTGAACGAGGCGGGACTTTTTATGTGCTTGAAGAAAAGGACGGCTCAATAATTGGGGCTTACGGGCTTTATCCGCTCGATAGGCAAACGTGCGAACTTCGTAAAATGTATTTACACAGCTCGTATAGAGGTAAAGGATTGGGCAAATTATTGCTGGAAGATGCTTTGTCAAAGGCAAGGCAAATGGGATTTAAGAAAATGACTTTGGAAACCGCTTCGGTCTTAAAAGAAGCGATTAGTTTATATAAAAGCTACGGCTTTGTCGAATATGAGCCGAAGCATCTATCAAGCAGGTGCGACCAGGCGTTTATACGTGAATTAGAATAGTGTTCTATCACAGATATATTGATTGATTACTATTTTACAGAAGGTCGTCACCCCGAGCCCATTCGACTTCGCTCAGGGTAAACTGCGCCGAGGGGTCTATTAAAACAGATTCCTCGACTCCGCTGCGCTCCGCTCGGAATGACAACTCCTCAAATCATGCATGACAGAGTAATAGGGCCTAACGAAGCACAACAGCGGTATTTGTTCTGTGTAATCGGCGGCAAACTCAGAAATCAACTGCACTTTTGGTCGCGAATCAGCCGATTATAATAAAATGTCTTACGTTGAAGCGATTTTAGCGTTATTTTCGGTTGTTGACCCGACAGGCAATAGCTTATAAAGGACTATACTCAAATGTCTCGTCGGCTTTATTGGAAGAAGTATAGATGAGTCAAAGCCACAACGGGAATGTGGAACAATCCTGCGAGTGCATGCAAACCCCGTTAGATGCTGCGCCTTTCGGCTCTCTAACAGGGCAAACCGAAACAAAGGAAAGCAGACTGCGAACGTTGGTTTTGAAAGGCGGTAATTTGCATCTGCCCAGCTCGAGCGGCGAGCTGCCACAATCGCTAATCAAGGCCAACCAGGCCTTAGCAACCGGACGGGTCAGAGAAGCAACCAAGCTTCTAAATGACAAGGTCGAACAAGCCATCCGTGAAATCATCGAGCAGGACCCCTCACGAACGGATATTATGTTAGTGCTGGGGATGGTGTTCAAACAAACCAGACAGATAAACAAGGCCAAGAGGTGGTTCGAAAAGATATTAAAGCAGGAACAGCACGCTTTAGTCTATAACGAGCTGGGATATATCTGCCAGCGTATGGGACATCTGTCGGAGGCAATACAATATCAAAAAAAAGCTGTCGAGGCAGAGCCGAATAATGCCGAGCTCTTAGCTAATCTGGCCAGGATGCTGATAGGAACGGGCAAGACTCAGGAAGGTATCGAGCTATTTCAAAAAGCGGTGGCAACCGACCCATCCAATGCAGCGGTACACTCTAACCTTCTGTTTTACCTTCATCATCAGCCCAAACTGGATCCCTGCAAACTTTTCGAAGAACATAAGCGATGGGGCCGGATTCATGCCCCGGCTTCTCTGGCCAAAGTGTCTCACGATAATAATCCCGATCCCGACCGGCGACTTCGTGTGGGTTACATCTCGCCGGATTTTTGCATGCATCCTGTGGCATATTTCTTTGAGCCACTCCTGGATGCACACAATCATGACGTGGTTGAAGTTTATGGCTACGGCAATGTTGCTTACCCGGGGCAGGTTACGGAACGGCTTAAGACCGACTTTGATTTTTATCGAAATATTCGGGGCCTCAATGATGAGGTGGTCGTTGATATGATTCAGCGGGACAAAATCGATATTCTGGTGGAACTTTCGGGTCACACTGCCGACAGTCGTCTGCTTGTTATGGCCCATAAGCCGGCTCCAATCCAAGTTACCTATTTGGGGTCTCCGGATACAACCGGATTGGAGGCAATCGATTATCGTTTTACAGATGTCTTGGCCGAGGCACCGGAATCCCAACAATTCTATACCGAAGAATTATTTTTTTTGCCGGGGGGTTTTCTCTGTTATAAGCCAGCCGATTTTGCGCCGCCTGTGGCACCACTGCCGGCTTTTCGAAATAATTACATCACGTTTGGTTCGTTTAACAGCAGCAGTAAGGTACATCCACACATCATTGAGCTATGGGCCAAGATTCTAAGAGCTAATCAGGACTCTCGCATTTTATTAAAGTTCGGAGTTAGTACCGACCGCTGTATGAACAGACATTACTTTAGCCAGTTCGAGCGGTTGGGAATCAGTTCAAGCAGGGTAGCCATTTGTGGGTGGAAACCCATCGATGAGCATTTGCGGCTGTACGGTGAAGTGGACATTGCGCTGGATACATATCCGTGTAACGGCTTTACAACCACGTGTGAGGCCCTTTGGATGGGGGTACTTGTAATCTCGCTGGTTGGCAAATGTCATGCCTCTCGTGTCGGACTGAGCATACTCAATACCATCGGTCTCGATTTCTTTGCGACTTTGACGCCAGCCGAATATGTTGCCAAAGCCACGGCACTTGCGGCGAACCACCAGGCCCTTGCTCAGCTTCGTTCTTCGATGCGGCAGCGAATGAAGGACAGTGCATTGTGTGACGCAAAGGGATTTGCCCGGAAGGTTGAAGCAGCATATCGAAAGATGTGGCATCGATGGCTTGAGTCCGCCTGACGCAAACGCCAGAATGACAGGATTAAAATAATGTTGACAGGAAAATTCATCATCATTACAACGATAAACTATCCTGCCCAGGCTGTCAAAACGATAGCAAAGACGAAAAAAGATTGGACTATTCTTGCTGTCGCAGACAGGAAAACACCTCCCGACTGGAGCTGCCAAAACGTCCGGTTGCTTTCTATAGATGACCAGAAGGCATTTGACAGCGACTTTGTTCAGGAATGCCCATTGGACCACTACGCCCGCAAAAACGTCGGCTACCTCAAGGCTATCCGGGATGGCGCCCAGGTCATTGCCGAAACCGATGACGACAATATTCCCAAAGAGAATTTTCTGACTTCTGTTAATCAAAGCGTAAAAGGCCGATTGGTTGAGAAATCAGGATGGGAGAATGTTTACACACATTTTACAGGCGAGAGAATCTGGCCACGCGGTTTCCCACTGGAATATATAAACCGGAGTTTTGAAGCACACAGTCCGCTGACCGTCGAATCCGTCTTCGACTGCCCCATCCAGCAGTACCTGGTTGACGGCAATCCTGATGTTGATGCAATTTATCGTCTGACGACGAAAGTGGATATGAAGTTTCGGTCGAACACAGTCGTTCTTTCGGAGGGGACATTCTGCCCGTTCAATTCGCAGAATACAATCTGGTGGCCTGATGCTTTTGCCCTGCTCTATCTACCATGCTCGGTAAGTTTTAGGGTGACGGATATTTGGCGTTCGTTTATTGCACAGATATGCCTTCACAAAGCTGGTAAAAAGGTGGCTTTTGGCCGGGCCACAATGTATCAGGCCAGAAACGAGCACAGTCTTGTCGGGGATTTTGCCGATGAAATTGCCGGTTATCTAAATAATGCCAGGATAATGGAGTTGCTCAGCAATATCAGCTTGTCAAATGAACCAAATCAAATTGGGAAGAACATGCGACTCTGTTATGAACGGTTAGTCGAAGCAAAGATTGTTCCACAAAATGAGCTGCGTCTTGTTGACTTGTGGTTGAAGGACATAGGGCGATTTAGTAAAGCATAGTGACGGTAAAGTTGAAACTAAGCTGCTATAAGTTTGACCCCATTAAACCGCTGAGCAGGCCCTTGGCAAATGAGCCCATAAAGCCGAATCTGAGTATTTCTTAGTTGTCTGATTTGCAGCGATTGATTTGAGGTTGGTGATTCAAAATTCGAACTGGTCTTTAAAGACGGTTTTGAAATCATAGACATCGTTGAAATCATCGATTGAATCTGCTGGTTGAGTGCTCATCCATTCGTATTTTATCATCAGATAAACGATTTCGCCGAAATCGCGTGTTGTTTTAATGCCCCAGGCATTCAGGACTACCATTGCCATTCTGCCCCACTTCTTGATAGCTAATTTTCTCAGCCCCTCGCAGAGAGTTTGGCCGCTGACGTGTCTGCGTTCGACAGTAATCTTTTTTACGGTGAAGCCGAGTGCCTCATAAACGAACCTGATAGCCGACGGGCTGAATCGGCCATCTTCTCCGGCAATTTTTTCGAGATTCTTTTTCATTTTCAAAACGTGCCTGGTCTGAGTTTTACAAAGGTTCAATTAACACTTCTATTATAAAACTTTTTTAATTAAAGGTCAATCCCCCTTCGGTCATCACAGAATTATGCCTGACTGAGTAAAGAAACTCTTGACGGATTCCGGTTTATAGTTGAAAATTCAGTGATGGGCCACCCCGCACCAATTAGGCGTGAGCCTAAGCTCAATTGGTGCGGGGTCGGCCAGATTGAAATTGAAAATCCGCTTTGGAGGTAATGTCCTATGTTAAGAACAATTCTTTGCCTGGCACTATTGCTGAGCAGCCAGAGTGTATTAGCTCAAACGAGCGATTATTTTAACGCGCCTTATGGTGAGCTTCTCGCCGGTTCGACTGAGCGGGTCGGTTTATGGTGGGCCTCTTCCGGCTGGAAAATAAGCCCAGACAAGCCGCTGCCCGAAACAAAAGGCCGAACAATTGTGATACGTGCCGCCCGCAACGAAGCTGAGGCGGCGCAATTAGTAGTTCGGCCAACCGTCTCTTTAAGGGGTTTTACCGTGCGCACAGAAGCGTTGACCGGACCTGGCAGAGCAACTATCCCCGCTGAGAACGTGGAAGTGCTCAAAGTGCGATACGTCAATGTTACGCACCCAACCGATAAAAGTTCAGTGGTCGGCTTTTGGCCTGACCCTCTGCCGCCGTTTAAAGGCGCTATTGAACTGGAGGCGAGCAAAAATCAGCCGTTCTGGCTCCGCGTTAAAGTCCCACGCCGAGCTCCGGCAGGAATCTATACCGGCAGTGTTCACCTTGCTGCGCAAAACTACAGTGCCGATGTTAAACTGAGCGTTGAGGTCTATGATTTCGTTCTTCCCGACCGGATGACCTGCACAACGGCTTTTGGCTTTTCGGCGTCCAATGTATTCCGCTATCAGAAACTGTCCGATTCTCAGCAAAAACGACATGTCCTCGATAAATACTGGGCCAGCTTCAGCGCCCATCATATCTCGCCCTACAACCCTGCGCCGCTGGACGAATTGAAAGTTACCTGGCCCAAAGCTCCTAAGTCAATTGAACCCGAACAGCTTAAGCCAGTCTTTGACTGGACTGCCTGGGACAAAGCGATGGAGCGGGGAATTGATTACTACCACTTTAACTCCTTTCGGCTTAGCATCCCAGGCCTCGGCGGCGGGACTTTCCATTCCCGACGTGAGCCGGAACTGCTCGGCTTCAGCGAGGATACACCCCATTACAAAGCTGCCTTTAACACCTACTGCCGCGAAATCCAGGAGCATCTGCGTCGAAGAGGCTGGCTTGACGAGGCCTTCGTCTATTGGTTTGATGAGCCAGCCCCTAAAGATTACGAGTTCGTTACGAACGGTTTCGCCAAGCTCAAAGACGCAGCACCGGACATCAGTCGTATGCTGACCGAACAGGTCGAGCCAAAACTACTTGGCGGGCCGAATATCTGGTGTCCCGTCTCCCGTAACTATAAACACGAACCAGCCGAACAACGGCGCCAATACGGTGAAAAATTCTGGTGGTACGTCTGCACCGGCCCAAAGGCACCATACTGCACTTTGTTTATCGACCACCCCGGCACCGAGCTGCGAGTCTGGCTATGGCAGAGCTGGAAACGCAAAATCGAAGGCATATTGGTCTGGCAGACAAACTACTGGACCAGTCCCGCTGCTTATCCTGACCGCGAGCATCCCCAGAACCCCTACGAGGATCCAATGGGCTGGCGCTCCAGTTACAGCACACCCAAAGGTGCCAAAAAACCCTGGGGTAATGGCGATGGTCGATTCATTTACCCACCCGAAGCCGCTGCGGATGCCCACCCCACCGAGCCGGTTCTCGATGGGCCGGTTGAAAGCATTCGGTGGGAAATGCTGCGTGACGGTATCGAGGACTATGAGTACTTAGCCATTCTGAGCAGACTGCTCAAAGCTAAAAAGGACAAACTCACCCCGCAACAGCGTAAAAAATACACTGCTCTGCTTGAGGTGCCCGAAAGTATTACCAAGGATATGACGATCTTCACCAAAGACCCGGCCCCCATCGAGGCTCGCCGTGACCGGATAGCTCGGGCTATAGCCAATCTAAACAGGTTATGAGCTTTCGCAAAGGTTCCGCAGCAAACTCATTACCGCCACTGACCCTTACGGCTAAATTGGCCTTGTAAAAGGAGCGCCTATTTGCTATACTATAAACTTGATACTTACAAAACCAATGTTTGCCGTTAAGTTTATTTCTTAAACTGACCGATTTCTATCGTCATCCCTGCGAAAGCAGGGAACCAGAAGCGTATCGGCATGATAAATTCCCGCTACCCGCTTTCGCGGGCACAAGCTTCGCGGGAATGACAAATTATGTTCCTTGAAAGGGAGAAATATGGAACTTGCTCCGCTTTTCCAGGATTGTCCGGATGTGGCCCCCGTGTTTGTAGTGATATTCGCCATATTCGCAATTCTTTTTGCCCTGATAGTGGTCATAATAAAGGTATTGATCTTCTGCAAGATATTTTCCAAAGCCGGCTACTGCTGGGCGCTCGGGCTGTTAATGCTCGTGCCAATAGCTAATATAATCATGCCCTTTGTTCTGGCCTTCGGCGACTGGCCGATTCAAAAAGAATTGCGCTTACTCAAACAACAGCAGGAAAAACCGGAAGCGTGAATCGTGGGTCGTGCTCGCGGTTAGCGAAACGCAAATTAGATTACGAACTACGTGCGAGTAAATACAAAATACGTACGTAAGCTTAAACTATTTACTGGCTTTTTCGGAGGACTTATATTATGACACCGCAACGACCACCTGCAGTGAGTGTAATCGACCCTATCGGTCCGGCTTTCGAGAAGGTAAAGACAATCCTTTTTAGACCTTTCGACTTAGGCAAATGGTTCACCATCGGCTTCTGCGCCTGGCTGGCTTACCTGGGCAGTGGTGGAGGCGGCGGAAATGGAGGAGGCAGAGGAGGTGGGGCTCCTGACGCCCGTGAGGGCTTCGGCCAGGCAAAAGAGTTTGTCCTGGAAAATCTGGGCTGGATAATTCCCGTAGTCATATTTGTCGTGATGCTGGGAATTGTGCTATGGCTTGTTTTTACCTGGCTGAGCAGCCGGGGGCGATTTATGTTCCTCCACTGCGTCGCTGAGAACAAGGCTGAGGTCAAAGTTCCCTGGGCAAAATTCCGACAACACGCCCACAGCCTGTTTTTGTTCAGAATCGTATTAGGCCTAATAGGTTTCGCGGCAATAGGACTGCCCTGTCTTTTCGTCTTTGGCCTTATCGCAATAATGGTAGCCGGCAACGTTCCAGGTGTGGCCGCTGTGTTAGGCTTTGTAATGATTGGCCTTATCGTCGCTGCCATCTGGATTACTCTTTTCTTAGTGGGCAAATTAACAACGGACTTTGTCGTACCAATTATGTTCTTACGAACAACAAGCTGCACCGCCGGCTGGCAGGAATTCTTAACAATCCTATCTGCTAACAAAGCCCGTTTCGTACTATACATCCTCTTTCAAATTGTCATAGCGATAGTGATATTTACAATTATTTCGATGGGCTTTTGTATAGGATGTTGCTTCTGCTGTGTAAGCTTGTTGCTGTTAATACCTTATATCGGCACTGTCATACTGCTGCCTGTGCTGGTTTTCAAACGGGCTTATTCTTTGTTGTACCTGCGGCAGTTCGGTCCAGAGTTTGACGTCTTCAGGCCCGAAACCGAAATGGCCGTAGCCGATTGAAAAACCTCTGATTTGACATTACAAACAAAAACCCCCCGGCTCTATCAGGGGTTTTTTATGCCGGCACCGCTCCAAAAAAACTATAGGCCCGATTCGCACATCATCCTCAAATCCTTACCGCGAGGTTCCTCTCCAATCCTCCTCTCTTACGCCGTGATAGATCCTCAGCACATACTCAAATTTTCGTGACGGTATCCTTGGCTTGAGCGTTAGGGTGAATTTAATTGTATCCTTGTCCACCTGCTCGAATTCACCAAAGTCGCCACTTTTGGCCAGCTTCCAGTAGGACGTGTTGAAGTTGCGTTTAATCTCGACCTTGACGTCAATATCACGGGTGTTTTTGACTTCAATTTTGAACGTGCGAATCTCATCCCAGCCGGAGACGTTGCCGCGGCTGTCGAAACGGTAGTTTTCCGTCTTGAAGTCCATAAGCTTCGGCTCGACAACAACGTTGGCAACGGCGCCGAGGTTAAGCTCTACGTCCTCATCCACGGGTATATACTTAAACGAAGACTGTCCCGTATAAGATAAGTGCCCTTCATTGCCAACGTTTCTATAGACTTTCAACATACCGCCGGGGATTGGAGTTTCGCCTAATTCGTGCTCTTTATCGTTTTTGAAACTAAGGAAGCGAACAACAGATTTGCCGTAACGTTGTTCTTCGTATTTATAAAGGTTCACGACCGGCACTTCGTCAACATCAAAGCTGAGCAGCCGTTTCGACCAGCCGGTCGGTATCGTCTCTTTGCCTTCAATCGTGTAGAGAAAATACTCGCTAAGGCCTTCTTTTTTAATTTCCTTTGGCCTTTTGGCAGCGACTTCTATTAGCGCTTCAAGTGTTGTTGTGAGCTCCGTCGGGCCTCTGGCTCTGGAAGACCGCGCCATTGGCGGCAAAGCCACTACTTCGCCTGGTCGGCCGTAGGGATATGGCCGGCGTGCAAGCTCAGCAATCTCATCGAGTATGTGGACTTTACCGACAATAAGGCGAGTCTGGGCGTTCTCATAGTCTTCGCCGCTGTTGTTGGTGACGCGGACATAACCCTGCAGGCGCATGGTCTCTTCGTTTTCCGTGAGTGTGCCCATATAAAACGCCCGCCAGGAAAGTCCGCTGGTCAGGTATGTAATCTCGACCGGCACTTTGCCGCTTATGCCGCTTTCGATATTCCATAAGCCGAGGTTCCTTACTCTCGGCGGATAAGTCAAATCAGCAATGTCGATTTTATCTGCATTGGCCTTTGGCAGTATCTCCAGACTCGTCGGGTCGATGAGCGTATTGGCCCAGGAAAATTGCAGCTTGTTTTCTCCGTCTTTTAACGTCAGTGCCCTGCTTTCACGCACTAACGTCATATCCGCAGAGTTATAAATTGTAAGCTGTACGGTGTCCCGCGTTGGCAGCGTTACCAAATCGACCTTGGCCTGACCGACGCCGGCCATCATAACGATTATAAGCAGAGTAATTATTATGCGTTTCATTTTGCAGCCCTCTTTGTATTCTCTGTGATTGTTTGTTACTGCCGCCAATCTTCCTCTCTTACTCCGTGATAGGTTCTCAGAACATACTCGAATTCGCTTTTCGACCTTGGCTTGAGTATTAGAGTGAATTTGACGGTGTCTTTATCCACCGGCTCGAATTTATCAAAGCCGCCGCTCTTGGTCATCTTCCAATACGATGTATTGAAGTTGCGTTTTATCTCGAGCTTGACGTTAATGTCGCGGGTGTTTTTGACTTCAATTTTGAACGTGCGAATCTCGTCCCAGCCGGAGACGTTGCCACGCTTGTCGAAACGGTAGTTTTCCGTCTTGAAGTCCATAAGCTTCGGCTCGACAACAATGTTGGCAACGGCACCAAGATTAAGCTCTACATCCTCATCCACAGGGATATACTTAAACGAAGACTGTCCCGTATAAGATAAGTGCCCCTCACCGCCGGCATTTCTATAAACCTTAAGCATCCCGCCGGGGATAGGAGTTTCGCCTAATTCGTGCTCTTTATCGTTCTTGAAGCTGAGGAAGCGAACAACAGAGGTGCCGTAACGTTCTTCTTCGTATTTGTAAAGGTTCACTACCGGCACTTCGTCAACATCGAAACTGAGCAGCCGTTTCGACCAGCAGTTCGGAATCGTTTCGGTCCCTTCGATTGTATAGAGAAAATACTCGCTCAGACCCTCTTTTCTAATTTCTTTCTGCGCTCGAATAATCCCAGCTTCTTCTGCCAACGCAAATTCTCTTTTGGCCTCCATCGGGCCTCTGGCTCTGAGAGCCTGTGCCGTGGGGGGCATGGGAATTCCTTTGCCAGGTCTGCCGTAGGGGTATTGCCGCCGGGCAAGCTCGGCTATCTGGTCGAGTATATGGACCTTGCCGACAATCAGGCGCGTCTGGGCATTTTCATAATCCTCACCGTTGTTGTTGGTAACGCGTACGTAGCCCTGCAGGCGCATCGTCTCTTCATTTTCTGTGAGTGTGCCCATATAAAACGCCCGCCAGCTTAACCCACTCGTCAGATATGTAATCTCCACCGGCACTTTGCCGCTTACGCCGCTTTCGATATTCCACAGCCCCAGGTTTCTTACCCTCGGTGGATAAGTCAAATCAGCGATATCAATTTTATCTGCGTTAGCCTTGGGAAGCATCTCCAAGCTCGTTGGGTCGATGAGTGTATTGGCCCAGGAAAACTGCAGCTTGTTTTCTCCGTCTTTTAACGTAAGTGCCCTGCTTTCTCGCACCAATGTCATATCCGCTGAGTTATAAATCGTAAGCTGTACGGTATCCCGCGAAGGCAGTGTAACCAGATCGACCTTGGCTTGGCTGGCCCCGGCCATCACAACGATGATTATAAGTAGTGTGAATATTATGTTTTTCATTTTGGTGCTCCTTTAATTTGGACCGGTTGAAGTTTTTATTATCTTCTGATAATCGGCTGCGGTCCTGTAGGCATCGGCCTTACATTTACTCCGGGCCGAATATTACGCCGATGGTAGTGCATCGTCAGTTCTGTCGTGGCCGGGCCGTCCGGCGTACGGGCGGGAAGCTTAATCTCGAACTCAAGCGTATTAGCGTCCTTTTTCTCGTACTTCATGTTACACTTTTCCATATCCCATTGGCCGGGGAGGTGCTGTATCATTGTGAGCACCGCGGGGCTGTCCTTGAAATTCTCGATCTTCGCGGTGATTATTTCATCGGTGTCATAAAGAACCAGTTTGGGACTTCTGTCGTTGTTATATTTCCTGTTGATTTGAGTGTCCCTCATTTTTCGCTGCGTAACGACGATGTCCCTGCTGTCACCGATATAGAGTTCCATCTTCTCGCCGACCGGCACCAGTGCCGTTACGTCTTCGCCCAAAAAGATGGTGCTCTCATGCCCATCGTCCTGGAAGAGGCGTGCCTTGCCGCCCCAGAGGGCAAATTCGCCTAATTTGCTGTCAGTGTCATTGACAATTCGATAGCTTACCGGGATACCCACATTCTGGTTTTCCAACTGTTCGGGGTCCCACGGCAGCCTGGCTGCATCGAACGTCCAGATTTTTGTAATAGGCACCTTCGCGGTTTTTAGAAACAGCATCTGCTTGGTTTCCTCATGGTCGATGCCCTGCTCGAAGGACTCGCCGTAATCCAGAAGAACCCGCGCCTTAGCGAAATCCTCACCTGAGAAATTCCGCAGCACTAAGTAGCTTTTCAAATCAACGAAGGTTTCAGCCTTGTCGGCTATCGCCTTGTACGTAATCAGCCGGTCGATATTGCTCAGCAGATAGCTGATTCGCACCGTCTCGGCATAGTCACCATCGCTGCTGATTTCCCAGACTAAGGCCGCCTCATTAGGCGGATAACTTACATTTAGCAGGGTTACATTGTCCGGATGCTCAAGGACCCGCAGCCGAATCGAGTCGGCGTCGATGGATACCGCCTTCCAGGAAAAGTCCACCTTGTTAAGCCCTTTTTGTAATGTCAGGACGCGCTCTTCTTCGATTAGCGTCGCCCTCGGGTTGTCCAGGCGAATCACCGTCGCCGCCCGCTCCGGCAGTGCCACAAGTTTGATTCTGCCGTGAGAGATTGCACTGCATACAAGCAGCAGCACAATTACCATTAGTTTGTTTCTTTTACTGTTCATAATTTAATCTCCTAAAAAATAGTTTCACTGTTATTCTTACCGTCTGAGCTTCTGCTCAGCATGTATAATTTCCAACTCATAAGTTTCCCCAGCTTTCACAGTAATCTTTTTAGTGTTTGGCTTATAGTAACTTCTCGATGGGTTAGGACGGGTACTAATGATATATTCACCGGGTGGAACACCGGAGATATCAAACGTACCATCTTCACTGAGCCGACCGGACGAGCCCCATTTGCCAAGCCGCTCCTCAACTGCAGGGTCGATGTTTAGATGAATCTCACCCAATGGTCTCTTCCCATCTTTATCGACAACCTTTCCCCGGATTGTACCTGTACCGGTCATAGTGAGCCTGATTTGGTCCGATGGAATTGAATATCGCTCAAATATGGAGTTTTTTAGGTGCAGCGATTTTCCCCGGCATCTGATACTCATCATTCCTTTAGGTAAAGAACGTATCTCAAAACGACCTTGTTTGTCGGTTGTTACAGCTCTATCACCGACGCATTGATAACCAAATCCATCCGGCCCGACAATATTGGTAGCCGAGATATTGACACCCTCGATTGGATTACCGGTCTGGTCGGTTACGATACCTTTGACGTAAGACGGGCTGGCCAGGCCCAGGTTAAACTGATGATACTCAGGTCGCTTATTGTTGTAGTCTGCCTGTTTTCGCGGAACATAACCTTCGGCCCCGACTCTAACCTCATAGTAACCGAGCGGAATCTTTGGAATTTGGCAGAAGCCCTGCTCGTCCGTTTTGCCGTGCATCACTTCCTTCCAGTTTCTGTAGTCCTCACGTTTGGCTAATGTGATTTTCGCTCCGGCAATCGGTTCTCCGGTAGCCATGTCGAAGACTCTGCCGCGGACAAGACCTTTGCCGGCGAACTTCGGCGAGATAGAGCCGGGCCGCTTGTCAATCAATACGAGATTCTTTGGAATCTTCACATCTTTCCAAACGATAGGACCTGGGCCTATGTAAACATCCACTCTGGGGGCGGCTATGGGCTTTTTGAAGTTCGGAAGGTCCGAATAGAGAAAGCTCCTGGGACTTTTGTAGAGCCTGTTCCAACTCTCCGGGTTCCACACGGTAAAGGTCCAGTCGATACGGTTTTCCGGCTTCGATAGTTCTTCCTCGTTCTCTTTAAGCCAGAAACTATACTCAGGACCATTACGTACGACAAGTTCCAGCTTACCCGCGCGTATGGCGGCGAAGGTTTTCAACGCCTGATTGAACTCGTCCGTATTTTCGCAGCGGTACAGGAAATGATATTCTCCGCCTCCGAATGGCGGTCCTATCCAATAACCTGTTCGCGTCGCCAGATTTGCCATTTCCACCGAGCCGGGCGCCCAACCGCAGTCCCCGATTGGATCATTCCCATAGAACACTTCAATAAGCGACATACCCAATTTCGGAAACAGAAAAACTATGCAGAAAATAATCAAAATAATTAGTTTGTTTCTTTTACTGGTCATAATTCAATATCCTGAAAAATTTACTTTCTGCTTTTCAATATTGTCATTCCTGCGAAAGCAGGAATCCACTTGTTTTGTTATTGCGAGCGAAGCGCGCAATCTTAACACTTACTACTTTTTAATTTTCCTTGTCCAATCTTCTTCTCGCACACCGTGAAACGTTGTTACCGTATATTCAAATGTCTGTTTCTTCAGTGGTTCAAGTTTTAGCTTGAAACGAGCGTGCGTGGCATCGTGCTTTTCGTAGGGAATATCGGCCTGCATTATCCAGTACGCGGTGCCAAAGCCGCGGGTAATCTCAATCTCTATCGGCAGTGCACGAGTATTAGTAATCTCGATTTTCCAGGTTCGTATTTCGTCCCAGCCGACAACGTTGCCTTTCTTGTCGAACATATAATTGTCTGTCTTAAAATTCATCAGCTTCGGCTCAACGTCAACTAATCGGGCCGGGCCGAGATTTAACTCAATCTCTTCATCTACCGGAATATATTTAATACTCGTCCCGCCTGCGTATGATAAATAGCCTTGCTCATCGGCCTGGCCGTAGATTTTCACATTGCCATTCGGAATCGGCGTTTCGCCCAGGTTATGGTCATCGTCGTTTGTGAACTTGACGAACCTTATTGTCTGCTCGCCCCAGCGCTGCTCATCGTATTTATATAAACTCTCGACCTCAATATCCTCAGCCTCGAACGAAAGCAGTCTTTTGCCCCATTTGTCCGGTATGGTCTCGGTGCCCTCAATTGTATAAAGGAAATACTCACTAAGACCCTCTTTGATGATTTCCTTACGTCTAAATTCATCTGCATCAAAGGCGCCAAAACGGCCATTATAATAGGAATAGCGCTCCGCGAGTTCATTATCCTCCCGCTTCTTGTCCATTCCCCAACCACTAAGTTCGCTCTGCATGCGTATGCCGATAGGTCTGTTGTAGGGATACTGGCGCTTTGCTAATTCGGCTATTTGGTCAAGGATATGGACTTTGCCGACAATCAGCCGGGTCTGGGCTTTTTCATAATCTTCGCCGCTATTGTTACCAACTCTTACATAGCCGGCCAGTTGCATCGTCTTTTCGTCCTGCGAGAGTGTGCCCATATAGAACGCCCGCCAGGAAAGTCCGCTGGTAAAATACGTTATCTCGAACGGTACCTGGCCGCTGACCTCTGAGCGAATGAGCCAACGGCCAAGCTCCCGCAGCCTCGCTGGAAACACCAACTGTTGAATATCAATTTTGTCGGCCTGGGCCAACGGCTCCAGTGACAGTGACGTCGGGTCAATCAGAGTATTGGCCCACATAAACTGCAGCCAGTTCCAGCCTTTTTTTAGCGTTAAATTCCGACGCTCCCGCACAAGCGTCAGGTCGGCGGAATTGTAAATCGTAAGCTGCACCTTGTCTCGTCTCGGCAGTGTTACCAATTCAATCGCACTTGCCGGCGCAAAAGGCGGCTGCTCAGGTATTGCAGCCTCCGGAGCTTCATCAAATGCAGCATACCTGTCGGCTTCCTTTTCCTTTGGTGCTATCGCAAGCATTCTTTTCCCAACCGCATTTTCATCCAAACTCCGAGCCGACGTAATTTCCGGTTTGCTTGCGAGCTCCATTTCCTCCGCCGCCGGCATCGGCCCTTTCGCAACTTCAAGTTTCTTTGTCCTATCCTTACTTAACTGAGTAGAAACCAGCAGAAGTCCCACCAACAGCACCGCCGCTGCCGAACTTAGCCACGCATACTTCTTAAACCAAACAATTCTTGTTCGTACTCCGCCCTGGGCGGATTGAGTTTGCTCTGTAACACGCGAAATCAAATCCTCAGAAACTTCAACCTCTTCACTCAGCAAATCCAGAGCCGCAAATTTACGCTGTAATTTCTCCAGATGCTTACGACAATCGCTGCAGCTTTGGAGATGCTCGGCTGCCTCCTTCATCCGGACATCCGGGGCCAGTTTGAACTGGTATTCGATAAGCTCTCGTTCTGTAAGATGATTTTTCATTTCACTACCACCTAAACATTAGGTAATTTTTGCGCCAGCGTCCTAAGTGCCCTGTACATTTGTGTTTTTACCGTCCCGAGAGAACAGCCCAGAACCTTTGCTACTTCCGGGTAACTTAGCTGCTGATAATAGGCCAGGACAAGCGTTGCCCGTTGTCTTGCAGGCAGCGATTCAATAGCTGCTCTGACCTGTTGGGCCTGCTCAGCTTTTGCCGCCTCCTGCGAAGGCTCGCACGAATCATCCGCTAATGCAACGGCACTCAGCTCTTCGCTGTCCTGGTCGGTACAATCGAGTCTTTGATTCAACGATACAACTCGCATCCGTCTGCGCCTCCGCAAGCTATCAATAGCCACATTTGTTGCGATGGTAAAAAGCCAGCTCTTAAATTGACTGCCGCGAAACGTATGGGCTTTTTCGTGCACACGTTTGAACGTCTCCTGAAAAAGGTCTTCAGCTTCCTGTCGATTTTTGCTCATTTTCATTAAATATCCAAACACACCATCCCCGTATCGGCGTACAAGCTCACCGAACGCTGTCGGGTCGCCCTGACAATGGGCGTCGATTAAAGTTTTGTCAGTGTTGTCCATTGAGGCAATTTACTCCAGCTACCAGTATAAACGGCTATCGTAGCCCATCGGTTGACAAATAATGAAGTAAATTTTTGTAAAATTTGAGTTTCTTGATGCTGTGCGCCCGAGCACAAGCCCATTCACCTTGTGCGCGAATAGTGCGGAAAGTGGTTTACTGGCGGCGATTTGCATCGGCAGTCTTTGGGCTTATGTGCAAACGTGAAGCGACCTGTTTGGTTGATTTGCCTTCGGCCAACATTTGGACAACTTGGCGTTCCCGCACTGTGAGGTGATCTTCAGCTGATTTATTGTAGGTTGCCATGTAGTGTATGTAATCCGGGGCGTGTTCGCTCCCTACTTTCCTGCCTGAGTGATTCGACATCTTATCATGACCGGGCCCAACAGATAGCCTAAAACGAATGTTAGCCCTGTTCCAATGACTATCAACCAGCTCCAGGCAAGGTGGATAATTCCATTATGTGAGAGTATCATGAGCACAAGAGTAAATATGGTGCTGACGACCATAGCGACAACATTCCCCCAGTTTGATTTTCTTGTTGTTAGCAGTCCCAGCAGAAAAACCCCAAGAGTAGCTCCGCCGGTAATGGAGAAAATTTCAAAGGCAAACCAGAGAATATTTTTCACCGGTTCACACGTTAGAGCAATCAAGGCCAATAACAAACCGAAAACAACAACGGCAACCCGTGAAGCCAACAAATAGTGTCTTTCGGTTGCGATGTTCCTGGTCAGAGGACGGTATATGTCGGTGACAAACGAGGAGGAAAGTGAACTCAGCGGCGAATCAATACTTGCCATAATTATTGCTGCCAGCAGCAGGCCTTTGAGACCCGTCGGAAGCGAATACGCTACAAAGTGAGAAAGGACCTCTTTGGCTTTGGCAGGCTGGACCACATTAATATTCTGTTGATAGAACACATAGAGTAAAGTCCCAATTGCAAGATAAATACACATTATGGGAATAACCGTAACGATTGTGGAGATAAGAGTTCTCTGGCTGGTCTTACGCGTTCTCACAGTTAGCAGACGCTGCATCATTTCCTGGTCTGTGCCGAATGCCGCTAGGCCAATAAAAAACGCATTGGCTGTTCCCGCCCAGAAGGTAGTTGGGTCGTTAAGGTTTAGATCAAATTTAAAAAAGCTTAAACGTCCTGCTTCGTCGGCAATTCTCCAGGCCGTGGCCAATCCACCTTGAATTTGAAAGAAAAGATAGATTAGCAAAGCGGCGCCCGCCACGAAGAAGGTGAGCGCCTGATACGCGCCTGCCCAGACGACGGCTTTGATACCGCCGAACGCAATGAAAATGATACTCACGATGGTGAACATCAAAAGGGTTTGCACCAAATTCCAGCCCATTATTAAAGACACCCCTAGACACGCGGCATACAATCTTACGCCAGATGCAATTAACCTTGTTATAAAGAAGAACACCGAACCTGCATATTGGGTCTCGGGTCCGAATCGGTGCCTGAGAAACTCGTAGATGCTCGTGCAGTTATACTTGTAGAAAACCGGAATAAACAAAAATGCCACCAAAATCCGAGCTGCCGCAGAGCCAATAAAGAACTGGACGTATTCCCAGTTTTCACTATAAGCTGTTGCTGGAAAACCAACGATAGTCAGGGCACTGATTTCAGTGGCGACAAAAGAGAGGCAGGCGACGAACGATGGAACACGTCGGCCTCCGAGGAAGAAGTCGTCCGTATCCTTTTCCTCGCGCCCGAAGACGTATGAGATGACGAACAGCAGCACGGCACCGACGCCTACAATGCCCCAGTCGAGCCCGCTTAATGTGCCTGCCTGAGCAACGATGGGATTCACGAGGTCTCCTCAATTGCTTTTCGCAGAAACTGGTCGCATTCGTCAAGTATTTTCAGGGCGTCCGCTAAATTCGTCTGACGAAAGTGCATTACAATAGCGGCTTTAACCTTGCCCTTCGCACGTGTGAGCAGTCTCCTCGCGCCAGGCCGGCTGAGATTGGTCATTTCCATCACAATTCGCAGAGAGCGGTCGCGCAATTTCTCATTTGTTGCCTGCAGGTCAACCATAAGATTGCCATAGACCTTGCCTAATTTGACCATTGCTCCCGTGGTGAGAGTGTTGAGTACGAGTTTCGTCGCAGTACCCGCTTTCATCCGGGTTGAACCAGTGATAACTTCCGGGCCGACAACCGGATTGATGATGATTTCAGCGGGGATGTGTCGGACAGCCTCCGGGGCACAGGTAACAAAAATGGTCGCTGCCCCTATTTGCCGTGCCTGCTCGAGGGCGCCGTGCACAAAAGGTGTCATACCACACGCGGCCAGTCCAACCACTACGTCACTTGCTTTTACCCGATTCTTTCTTATTGATATAGCACCATCCTGGGCGCAATCTTCGGCCCCTTCAATAGCACGAACCAGCGCACGTCGGCCACCGGCAATGATACCCTGTACAAGTGAAGGGCGTACACCAAAAGTAGGCGGGCACTCCGCGGCATCTAACACACCCAGCCGGCCACTTGTGCCGGCTCCTACGTAAAACAACCGTCCCCCCTTTCTAAAGCGTGCTACTATCAAATCAATCGCTGCAGCAATTTGTTTACTCTGTCTCGCCACGGCGGTGGGTACCAGCGCATCTTCAGCGTTAATGAGATCGACGATATGCTTTGTCGATAGCTTATCGATATTTTCGCTGGCGCGGTTACGTTTCTCGGTTGTTGGCAATATGCTGCGTTTTCTTGTCATACCGGTATTATCTTTCCCAGAACAACCGGTTGGTCGGCACCAGTGGCTCCGGGCACATTATTAGTAAACCCGTTTATAGTCGCCCAGGCTAAAATAGCAAACGAAACCGCCTCCTTGGCATCGACACTAATGCCAAAATCCTCGGTAGAGAGCATCTTAACATTCGGCAACTCGCCTCGCAACATCTCCACCAGCGTGTTATTGTGAGACCCGCCCCCGCATAGTATCACCTCATCCGGCATCGTCGGCAGGAACTGATGGTATGCCTGAGCGATACTGTTGGCGGTAAAGGCGGTCACGGTCGCTATTAAGCAAAAGTCAGCTAAGCTTTTTTGGGCGGCCTGTTGATATATCCTATTGGCAAAGAAATCCCCAAACTCTTCACGGCCAGTTGATTTTGGCGGGCGCCGTCGTAAAAAAGGGTGCCTGAGCATTCCGTTCAGCAGGTTTTTATCGACCGTGCCCTGTGCTGCCATTTTTCCACCCAGGTCGAGGCGTTGCTTACCGCCACTGATGAGCCGAATGATGCTGTCGATTACCATGTTCCCTGGGCCTGTGTCAAAGGCGATAATATCATCTTGCTTACAGCCGCGCGGCAGGAAAGTTACATTGGCAATGCCCCCAATATTCTGGACGGCGCGAGACAACCTATTGTGGCCAAATAAAAAATAATCAGCATAGGGAACCAAAGGTGCACCTTCGCCTCCCGCAGCCATGTCGCGAGGCCTAAAATCTGCCACCGTAGTGATGCCGGTGCGGTGAGCTATTACCGATGGTTCGCCGATTTGCAGAGTTGAACGTATTTTCGTTCGGCTGTAGCGCTTGCCTCGAGGGTTATGATATATTGTCTGGCCATGTGAACCCACCAGGTCAATCGAGCTTAGAGAAATGCCACTTTTACGACAGAGCTTGATGATTGCATCGGCAAAAACTTCGCCTAAGACGAAATTGTAGTGGCATATATTGTCCAATCGGGCTGATTCGGGGCTGCATAAACGAAGAATTTCCCTGCGCAAAGCAGCAGGGTATGGAAATACGTCAAAAGCCAACAAGTGAACCTTTTGCTTAGTGATATCAACTATGGCGACATCAACACCATCAACGGATGTACCTGACATCAGACCTGCAACCCGCATTTTGTTCCTGGCTCCAATTTCCCGAATACGGCTGCTCACAACTATCTTACCCTCTATTTACTAATGCAGACTTTTGTTGGCGCTGACCGTCACAAAACGGATTATATATCTGTTCCGCTTTATCTGCAATGCACTTGATGGGTGAAAAGTGTATTTACATTGTCCACGTAAAATGATACGAATATTGTTCTTGGATATATAAGTGTCAGGGAGCTGTGATGTCAGATGCAATTAAAAGAGCTCGAGAATTCCTCAGCCGGGAACGGGCGTTTCGGTTAGGTGAATTGCTTACCGAGTCATCTCATCCTAAGACTAAGACGCTCTCGCAAACAGCCGAAGACGACATCCCTGCAGCTATAAAGTTGTTGCAGTCTGTCGATGACGAAATTCCTCCTGCAATGAAGAAGGTTCTCCAGCAGGATTCGTTCCGGGAACTCACCGAAGCGTTTGTCAAAGCTATGAGTGCCGGCAAGCGGATTTACTTTACCGGCTGCGGAGCCACGGGGCGGTTGAGCATACTACTTGAAGCGGCCTGGCGGCGATTCTGGCGCAAATTAAAGGTAGGGGCAGGCCTACGTGCCTGCCCAGGGCAACCACATAGGGTTGCCCCTACGTTAATGGGATTAGAGATTTCCGAGATGGAAGACCGCGTCTTCAGTGTGATGGCCGGGGGGGATTTTGCTTTGATAAAATCGGTCGAAGGGTATGAAGACTTTCCGGACTTCGGTCGGTACCAGTTAAGAGAACGAGGCGTTGGCCCCGGCGATGTTGTTGTTGCCATCACGGAGGGTGGAGAGACGCCTTTTGTGATCGGTACGGCCTGGGAGGGGCTTGATGCCGGAGCGAGGGTCTTTTTTGTCTATAATAATCCTACCGAAGCATTGTGCCGTTATGTCAAACGCTCGCGTGAAGTGATAGAAGAGCCGCGTATCAGCAAGCTCGATTTGACAACCGGCCCGATGGCAATCACCGGTTCGACAAGAATGCAGGCCACGACGGCTGAATTGTTCGTTGTCGGCAGTGCTCTTGAGATAGCTTTAGTGCGTTTTCTGCGGAAGCGGTTGTCGCCTATGCGGGCTGCGAAATTGGGACTTAAGGAGCGCCAAGCCGGTGATTACCTCGGACTATTGTCTAAACTTCTGGAGCAGCTTTCGAGCTCTCGGGTGGTCGATACGTTAGCTGGTGCAATAAGATTCGAAGAAGGCATCTATCGCCGCCGAGGCCTTGTAACCTATATGGCCGATTCATTCCTGTTAGACGTATTGACAGATACCACTGAGCGTTCTCCAACATTTATGCTGCCAGCCTTTCGAAAATACCGAGACAATCGCTCTCCAAGCTCATGGGCCTTTGTAAAAGACCCATTCCGTACCACTGAAAAGGCATGGCATGAACTGCTGCAGCGTGAACTTAGAGGTCTGAAGTGGGGGCACAAGGTTTATGAACAATTGAAAGCACCAGCCGGTCTAAAGGCCCAGCCACCAAAACTTGACAATTCCGAAATATACAAATTTATGATAGGCAACGAACCCGACCCTTCGCGTACTGATGTCCCTGACTCGGCATTGGTAGTGATAACTACTGAAGGCCAGACAGACCATCTGATTCGCACAGCCTTGCAGGAATTTGGCTCGCGGTACAAGAAAACAGTTGCACTAATCGTAGGGTCGGCGGATTTTGCTCCCACTACCGATGAAACATTCTTGTTTCCCTGTAGTCTCACCGATTCGCCGTTGCAATTGTGGCACCATCTCGCCGTTAAACTTATTCTGAATACACTTTCGACCGCTACTATGGTTCGCATGGGTCGGGTCATCGGTAATGCAATGGTCTGGCTGTCACCAAGTAATAAGAAACTTATAGACCGCGGCTCACGTCTGATTGCTCAACAGACAGGGTGCAGTTACGAGCAGGCGTGCATCGCCCTGCACGAAGCAATGGAAGAAGTGGAATCCGGCCAGCAGCAAGGCCAAGAGGTGCCCTCACCTGTTGCTTTAGCTATCGAGCGGCTCCAAGGCAAAAGAAAAAAGCCTTAACCCGGTCGAGCCGGAACCAAACAGGGTCGGATAAAAGGCTGTCGCCTCAACGAAACCGCCTTCTGCTCATAAGCATCCATCTGATTCGCACAGCCGCAATTTCCCTGCCCACCCTCTTTCGAGGGAGGGAGATTGCTTGTTCTGAAAATAAAAAGCTTCGCTATTGCTGCCGGGCTGATCAAACGCCACGTCGTTTGAAGCATCCCTCGGTTTGCCGACATCGAAGCACCCATAGGCTATCGAAGATGATATTGTCCAGGTGATTCAATCCGGGTATATAAGATATTTGTCTCTGATTTCTTGAAAAGATTCCAGCTCAGCTTGCCATTTATTCCGGAGTCTATTCAGGGATGACCGGCTTGTGATAGCATTGCGAATCGTTGAGTTCCCGCATAAATGGTCGAAGTGCCCGGCCTTCCATTGGAAGTCGTGCGGATACATCCGGTAAATCTCATTGACGATTCTGACGCCACTGTAATATGGTTCAAGCTGGTCCCGTTCTGTTATGATAATCCGGACACCATTACATTCTTGACCTTGATATTTTGAGCTTGCAGGCGTGAAACACACCGGCTCAAAGTGCATGCCTGGCAGGTTCAATTTGTTAAGTCGGTCAGCTAAGCGCTTCGAATCGATCCAGGGCGCACCGAATTGCCTAAACGGCCTCTTCGTTCCTCTGGCTTCGGAGACATTAGTTCCCTCCAGAAGACACAAGCCCGGATAGACTGCGGCGGTTTTAAGGTCGGGCATATTTGGCGAGGGCTTTATGAAAGTTAGTCCGGTCTGGTCGTACCACATGCCGCGGCGCCAACCTTTCATAGGTATTACGATAAGGTCGGCCTTAACGCCGCCGTCAAGCCAGCCTTGCTCATTGAACATTTTCGCTAATTCTCCTGCGGTCATACCGTGTCTAACCGGGATAGGGTATAGACCGACGAAACTGGTCAATCCTGGCTCGAGAACATCGCCTTGAACGCAATAGCCGTTTATGGGATTCGGACGGTCCAGAACAATGAAACCCTTACCATTTTCTGCCGCTGCTTCCATTGCTAAAGACATCGTATAGATGTAGGTGTAGAATCGGGCGCCGATGTCCTGTATGTCGAAAACCAGAACGTCTATATCCCGCAGCATTTCACGTGTGGGTTTTCGCGTCTGTCCATATAGGCTGTAAACCGGCAAATGATAGACCGGGTGGATTTGGCTGTCAATTTTTTTAGCATCCCGCTCTTTACCCCATAGACCATGTTCAGGACTGAAAAGGGCGGTAACCGTAACACCGGTCATATCCCTTAATACATCTACTATGTATTCACCTTTGCTGTTATATGCAGTGTGGTTGGTTATGATTCCAAAGCGCTTGCCTTGAAACACTTCTTTGTATGTGCCCACACGATCCAATCCGGTCTTAACCGAACCTTGACAGTTTGAAAGAACCACAAAGAGACTTAAGATTATGGTTGTCTTTACAGATTTCATTTGTCTTACTGTAAACAATTTTTTGAGCCCAAGCAAGCCGGAAGACAAGAAATACTGTGACAATACGCACTGTTTGTGCTAACCTCTATCTCAGTTGTGGATTTTCCTCGCACATCTTATGGGAAAAACCGATATGAAACTAATCCGAACAATGACAGCGCTTCTGACGTTACTGCTTTGTCTTACGATAGGGTGCCGGCCACTTCAGAAAAAGATTCCTAAGAAGCGCTTGAGCGAGATTGACCGTGTAATCGAAGAGGAAATCGAGAAAGGCAACTTCCCCGGAGCCGTGGTTCTCGTCGGTAAACAAGACGATATTTTGTACTGGCAGGCCTTTGGCCGTAAAGTGAAAGTGATAGAACCTTGTGAGGAACCTATTGACAGAAATACGGTTTTTGATTTGGCGTCTATGACCAAACCTATTGCCACAGCCGCTTCGATTATGATTCTGAGAGACCGCAAAGTAATAGAATTAGATGATTATGTGGGTGCATATCTATCTGCTTTTGCTTGCAATGGCAAAGAGGAAGTCCGGATCAAGCATCTCCTGACCCATACTTCGGGATTGCCGGCCTATATGAATGCGGACAAATTGAAGGAGCAATTCGGGATTCCCTGTCCCGAAAAGGTAATTGAGAAAATATGTGGATTGGAAGCTGTCAGCAAACCTGGAGAAGAGTTTCGTTACAGTTGCCTGGGCTACATTACGTTAGCAAAGATTGCCGAAGCGGTCAGTGGAAAGAGCATTGGCGATTTTAGCAGGGAGAACATATTTGCTCGGCTTGATATGAAACACACCATCTACAATCCTCCGGTTTCCTGGGAGAAAGATATTGCAGCGGCCCAAATTGTGGACCGACAACTAATTCGAGGAACTGTCCACGATCCTTTAGCGAAATTGATGGGAGGCATTTCCGGCAATGCCGGGTTATTTTCCAACGCCTATGATTTGTCAATATACTGCCGGATGCTTCTGAATGACGGCATCTGGAACGGCATAAGAGTTCTCAGTCCCGAAGCGGTTACTATGTTGACTACTGCTCAGGTATATGGCCGTGCCTATGGTTTTGATGTGAGTTCGAGCTACTCATCAGTGAAGGGTTCTTACGCTTCGGAAAAAGCATTTTGCCATACCGGTTATACAGGCACTTCAATAGTCTGCGACCCCGTGAGCGAGGCCTTTGTTATTATTCTTACAAATAGAGTCCATCCCAACGATGAGGGGACTTCGAAACCTGTTCGTAGTAAAATTGCAGATATTGCTTTTTCCAGTTTACAAATGATGCCTTGAGTCTATTGGCATGGAGTAGGGGGAGCTATATCGATTGTGACTCCTGAACAAATAGTTCGGGAGTCGCCTTTTCTAAGTTCTATGAAAATTAACGTTACATTAGCATAGACAAACATTTATGACAACTGGCCAAGAATCAGGCAAGTGCCACATAAGCCCCATTTGGGTGAGCTTCGTGCGCGTGCTGGTTTGTATATGCCGGCAGGACCGGGCAAGGAAATTTTGGCAAGGGACCCAGTTGGACAGTCATAAGCTACTCTTTTTTATGGCTTATTTTCGGCAACTATCAGGTTTTATATTGACGTCCTTTGATTAATTCATTCGTAAGGTTTGATTTTCCCTTGAATGCCCGCTTCCGATTACTACAATGTTCTCTGTGATTCAGTGAGATGGTCAAAAAATCAAGGCGGTCCTTGTGAGATTTCCAGAGAAATGTCTTTGGACAATATTTTTATCCCCGCTCCCACAGTAAACAGAATAAGCGAACTCAAAAAGGGGACAATATGAAAATAAAAGTTTTTCGTGTGGCAATCTATAGTGTATTCATAATCGCTCATTCTGTTTATTCGAGGAATCTTCATCATTTCTATAAGGACCGTTCCTTTTTGCAAGATTTCTCAGAGAAAATTCCACTTTCTGAGAAATTAGCCGGTACAGAATTATCCTCAGTAAGCTCAGATAGAAATGGCCGTATCCTCGTCTTATCAAACAAAGGACTATTACAAATTCATAACGGAAAACTGGTACCTGACCAGCATTACAGACCAATGCTGGATATGCAGATAATAAGCCTGGATACCTGTCGTGATCAATTTGTCTATTTAACTGATAAGTTTGTTCTAAGTAACGCCTGGGCGGGTAAGTTTTGTGTGCCCCACAAAATCCCTGATGTTGGATTGTTTAAGATGGGAAGCAACTTTGATTTTCTCGTGAATGGAAAGGATGAACTTGCCTATTTTAATCAAGGCAAATGCGTTGATAAATGGGAACCGGCTCAGAGACACATAAAACAACTCTTTTTTGATAAGATGCGCAACCGATTTCTTCTTTTGTCCAATCACCAGCTCGATTGTTTCTCGCCGGGAAAAGGGATTACAAAAGTTTTCGACGGTAGAGATTTGAATTGTTTAGAATTGATGAGCGATAATACGTTCCTTATCATTGGTACTCAGGACGGTTACATTGAATTAGATGCAGACTCCTTTCGTCAACAGTCGGCTATGCAAAGGAAATTGCCTTGGACCGACATACAATGTGTGAAGCACATCGGTGAAAAAGTTTGGTTTGGAACGTCCAGAGGAGCCTTTGCTCTACATCGTAATGGTAAGATAGATTATTATGCCTCGAAACGCTGGCTTGTGGATGACACCGTCATTGACCTGTCAAAAGGCCCAGATAATTGTGCGTTGCTCCTTTGCAAAAGTGGGCTAAGCATTATTCATTTCAAAATGATGACCCTTCAACAAAAGGCGGAACATTTTGATAGGCTTACGCGAAGGCGTCACATGCGATACGGTTTGAACAGCGCACTTACTATGACCAAACCCGGCGATTTATCGACAGGAATGCTTGTCGATCAGGATAATGACGGCTTATGGACATCTATGTATCTGGCCGGAGAACTTTTCCGTTATGCCGTTACGAAATCAGAGGACGCTTTGCAAAATTGCTACGAGTCATTTGAGGCAATGGAACGTTTATTCTATGTAAATCCTCTGGAAGGCTTTCCTTCTCGGTCCTTTGAACGCTCAGGTTATCAATTAGCAGACAAGTCCCGATGGCGTCCCGCTGAGGATAGAACCTGGTTTTGGAAGGCCACCACCAGCAGCGATGAGATTGTAGGGCACTTTTTCGTATATAGTATTTTTGCTGAAGTAATTCCCGAGGAAAAATGGCGCAACCGGGCAGTCGCCCTGATGGACAGTATTATGAATCATATTGTTCGAAATGACTGGTACCTTATTGATTACGACGGCAAGCCTACTCTCTGGGGCAAATGGAATCCGGATTATGTTAACCAATTTCCCAAACAGGTCGGTGATCGCAGACTTAACTCCATTGAAATTATTGCATTCCTGCAGACAGCATATCACTTTACAGGTAAAGAAATCTATAAAGAGAAGGCTTTTGAATTACTGGAAAAATACGGTTACCTGGATAATATCATGATACCTATATCTAAGATAGGCAGAGTCCCAGGTATCCATCTAACTACTGAATGGAATCATTCTGATGATGAGCTTGCTTTTTTAAGTTATTGGAATTTGTATAAATATGCCTTTACGGATGAACTCCGTGAAAAATACCGTCGTGCAGTTAGAGGACACTGGGAAATTGAGCGGCCGGAAAAGAATCCATTATGGAATCTTATTTATGCCGCGACCGGAGCTACAGAGTTTGATTTAGAACAGACCATTTGGAGCTTGAAGGAATTCCCGCTGGATACTATCAGTTGGTCTGTCCGGAATAGGCATCGCAAAGATTTAGAGTTCTTAGAACCCAATTTTCGTGAGCAGACTACACGCAATGTCCTGCCGCCGGATGAGCGCCCTATGAGCAAATATAACGGTAACGCCTTCCGCTTGGATGGCGGCAACAATGGAAGTCGAGAATATAGCGGCGACATATATCTCTTGCCTTATTGGCTGGGAAGATATTTAAATATAATTAGATAATCAAAGTTCTCTATTGTAAAAATGGTTGAAGTTCACTGAAAAGGAAAGCCAACAAATAAAAAAACAATCTAAATACCCTATGAAGAGCTCAAAGTCAAATAATAAAATCTCTTTTGACACATTTTTTTTGTTTTGAGGCATCCTCTTACGATATATCAGCTAATGTTTACTACTTATAGCTTTGCAAAACTTATTTGAACAGCTTTTCGTCCCTGGTCGTTTAGTCTTTTCTTCATCAGCCGACCGGCCTTGAACTTCACCGTTCGTTTGGCTGGGACATGGATACGTTCGAGAGTCTTTGGGTTTTGTGCTGTCCTCGGTGCGCAGTCACGAGGTTCAAAAACATCAAAGTCACGGAACTCCAAACGGTTGCCCTTGGCAAGTTCAGCAATGATCTCATCGAGGAAGTTCTGGATAGTAGCTTTGACCAACGCACGCTTGGCCTGAGTGTTCTCTGTAACCAGGTCGATCAAGTCTTTCTTTGTGGTTGTTGACATTACCCTCGCGCCTGGACATATACTCCCTGAGACTGGGCAGCGGCATCATGAAAAGAAAGGAGGGCTATGCCATGGGTGCACTCACCATGACGAACGTCGCAGTCGTTTTTCAATGTTCTGTTTTTTGGATGTCCTCTTTATCAGGCCCGATACTGTATAAGTCCGGTATATGCAGGTAGAATGTTATAATAGCGATGTCGGCAGGTTACGCGCTTATGATTTTTGTGGTTTCGCTTGACTGTGGGGGAGTGCTCAGAGTAACATAGGTTGTCCGTTTCACTGAATTGTAACCGCAGTCTCACGGCAGTGTGTATATGCCGATGATACGATTTCGCTCTTCTACTCGAAAGACATGAAAGGGATCCTGCAATGAAGTCTTCAATTGGGATTGCGATGCGTGGCCTTTGTACGATTGCCATGCTGGCGTTCGCGCAGCCCGGCCGGGGGCAGGAACCGCGTCGAGATTCGCCTTTGCCAACCAGGCGGGCATCCTTGCCGCCAATGAGACCACGCGGCATTGTAACACACGTTCCCTCAACCGCCGGTGGTGAAGAGGGGATCGCCGTTCGTGTCGTACCGCCCAAGAAACCACGATACAAGGCCGGAGCGCCGGTGATCATCGCCGTCAATCCGGGCCCTCACGACGCTACAGGCCGGCTGGGAGTCACGGATTGCGGATTTGTGGAGGTGTTCTTCGCTTCGACCGACTTCGGCAAAGGACCTTACGACTTCGGTGGGCCGAACTGGATTCTGGGACTGCGGGACGTCATTTTGTTTGCCTTGGGCCGGACCACCGACAACCAGGGCCGTACGATCCGAGATATGACTGGCGAGATAACCGCGCTGACCTCTAACGTGGGTACGATCGGCCTAAGCCACGGCGGCAACGCCTGCGGCGCGGTAATGGGCCTCTATTGGACAGGATTTCCCGGAACTGGCTTATTACATTTCCTGGGAAAGCCCGTATGGTGAAGGTGCGGTCGGTGAGGAATTAGGCTCACCGCGCCGCGCGGGCGGCTGGGTGGACTGCGTGCAATGGACAGGCTCGCCGCCAATTAAATACCCGGACCCGGCGGATTGGGACACCATTACCTACGGATATGACCCGGGCGGCAGGCGCATCAAAAAGACGATCGGTGATGATTACAGCCTCAAATACGTCTATGACGGCGGTAACGTTATCGCTGAATACGACCACGATAACTTCCTCCTGCGCAAATACATCTACGGCCCGGGCGTTGATGAGCCGATCTGTATGATAGACGCGGTCGCTAATGACGCCGAATACTACTATCACTACGATGGCCTGGGTTCCGTGGTGGCCTTAAGTGATTCGGCCGGCGATACCGTCCAGACCTACGAATACAGCGTCTACGGCCAGGTGGCGGCCGAAGACCCCAACTTCCTTACCAATCCCTACCTGTTCACCGGCCGGAGATTCGATTTAGAAACAGGACTTTACTATTTTCGCGCCAGATATTATAATCCACACATCGGCCGGTTTATGCAGACCGACCCGGTCGGATACGACGATGGCATCAACTGGTACTCGTATTGTGGGAACAACCCGCTGGCTTGGATGGATCCCTCTGGGCTTATGACAGCACAGATCGAGATCCCAACCATCTGCATAACCGATGATCCTTTCAATAATCCTGGTGGGGTGAGCTTTACCGATATTGTTAAGTGGTGGCTCAACGACGTTGGCTTCTATGATGATGAATACTCGCATTGGGACTTTAATTCAGTTTCCATCGATGGTAACGATTTCGTCATTGACTTTTACTGCGAAGATGATAGTTTGGAACCTGGGATCGATTACAGCACCTATGATGTAGGTGACGCTACGGTAATGGCCTTTAATGATATTGGACGGCTTGACAGCCGTGGTAGGACAGTTAAAATGATAATGGACTCGTGGTTCAAAGCTTGCCTAGCTGAGGACAGATGGAATTGGAATCCTGTTGATTGGTATTATGATATGCTTTCGCATGCGGTGACTCCTTTCAGAGGACAAGGAGGTAGTGACATAATAAAGAAGTGGTATTTGGGAGGTGAGATATATGACAATACTGAGGTCAATTACGTTGGATTTGGTTTCGCAGCCGCTCATTTTCTAAGCCCCCTCAATGCTTCGTGGCAATTCTGGCTCGTGAATCGCAACTTACCCCAGGTTTGGAATCTTGCGAAATACTGGCACTTGGCAGGGGCCGATCAGCGCTGGTTCATCACAGGCTTTGCCCTCTACCCTGTATGGAAATTGTAATTCTTTGAACGTTAGTCAGTTTGCGTGCCCACAGTAGCCTGAGTTGGTGCAACTTGATCTCGCTAGAGGTGGCGCTGCCTTATGAAGGAGACCTAAATGAAACGACGAAACATGTGGATACTCATCGGATGTTTGGCTTGTGTGATAGCCGCTGTCGCGTGTTTGGGGCACTTCACAGTATGGTGGGTGATGCGTGACTTGAACAGGATGGAGGCACGCGGGCCAGTGCTGTTGTATGAGACCGATCATCGAGCACTCTTGGAAGCCTGCAGGGAACTCTCCAGGGAAGTGGCCAGAGAGAAGCTCGAACCTGGCGTGTACGTGCGTGGTGATCCGGAGACGAGGCAATTCCCTCAACTGATCCTGGATCTTACCCCAGTACGAGTGGAAATAAATGAGGATGGGGATGTTGATCTAATGATGTCACCCGGAGTATTTTATGGTGTACGTGCATTTCCTGAGGACTATGAAGGCTCACTCGACGAACTATATAAGTACGGTGACGATGTATGGGGCATAGAGCTAATTGATGGCCTGTGGTATTATGACGAGGACTTTCAGAAGCATCCAGAGCACAAGAAGGTGGTAGAGGAATTGTTGAAGAAAAGAAAGGCAGGAGATTCGTCCGGCGCGCCATAGGCACGCACCGTTCCCAAAGAAGTGTCTGCCGGCTGGAATCAACACGGCGGGCCTTAACTAGGAAACTAGGGACAGTCACCTATTTATGTTTGACAGGTGTTGGTTTTTGTGTT
>CAYQKF010000037.1:0-41083 GCA_964417935.1 uncultured Pirellulales bacterium | reverse complement strand
CTGGGATGTACGAAAACGGGCTGCATAGCCCTGCCAGAATATCTGGTCGCACCCCAGTAAGGATTGGAGACATTTTTCGCTTGATTTCTTTGGCCCCAAAGGGTATATTGTTGTTACGTGCACGGTAACTCTGTACCGAAAGAAACTATGGTTGCAAAATATGGATAAACGAAGAGGATTCACGCTGATAGAACTATTGGTGGTAATCGCCATTATTGCTTTATTAATGGCGATACTGATGCCGGCCCTGAGAAGAGCGAGAGACCAAGCCAGGGGCGTTGTCTGCAAGTCGAATCTCAATCAATGGGGCAAGATATTCTATCTCTATACCCATGACAATGATAGCAAGTTCATGGTGTGGAAGACATCCTCTACGCCGGGCGGTGGTACCTGGATTGTCCCATTGATGCCCTATTACGAAAAAGGTGGGGAGAAGGTCCGGTTATGTCCAAATACGAGGAAAACGGCAGAGGAGGGGGAAACGATTCCTGCTCGAATGGCCTGGAGCTGTGAAATCGATGGCAAAATCCATAAGAACAGTTATGGTATCAACAACTGGTGCTATGATTTACGTCCCGGTGTGACCAATATATGGGGACTGCCGGAAGCCGACCAAAGGGCCTGGCGACGAATCGACCAAAGACAGGCCGCTCACATTCCAATGTTTCTGGAGTGCTGGCGCTGGGGAGGTGGTCCAAACAGCCGAAGCGACCCGGCTCCCCCTGACGAGGATTCACGACATAACACGGGGTTTGGCCGCTATTGCCTGAACCGTCATGCCTATACGATCAACATCTGCTTCATGGACGCGTCCGTGAGCAAGATGAGATTGAAGAACCTGTGGGATTTGAGGTGGCACCGAAAATACGGCATGGCAGAGCCGCTGCCAACATGGCCTGAATGGATGGCCGGTCTGCCGGGTTCGTAGCCAAATGTATAATAGCGATTCAAAGTCTCGACTCCTCTTAACATACTGGGGGCTGCCACAAGCTACCGCTGAAGCTCGCCGGTAAGGAACCAGCCTGATCTGCGAAACGCTTCGGCCAGCAGGCACGCACAAACAATAGCGGGATTACTCCAAAGGTACTGTTCGTGGTCGAAACCAGATGACAGCTCCTTAAAATCGAAACTATCGATGGGTTCAGTGTCCTTCCCATAAGGCCGCGATTGTCCCTGCCGCTGAAATCGGCCAGTATGGCTATGCGAAAAGGCGTCACTTGTGGCACGGCCATCTTGGCCGTGTTTTCGCGGGCTGGAAGCCCGTGCCACGCGGAGTCAGGACAATTTGCGAAGGTACACCAGCCGTTGTAAGTGTCTATAGAGAACAGAGGACAGACTCTGACTTCCGACTTCTGATTTCTGACTTCTGTCAATCTGATTTCTGTCATCTGATTAAAACCTACGGAGCGTGAACCTCGACAGGTGTGAAGTCGATGAGCGAGTTATCTATGACGTATCCCACGTGAGTGATGGATTTTAGGGGGCGTTGGATCTGGGCCTCCAACATCACTCCGTTGGCTGTGTAAACGATATTCTGCGTTCTTAGGTCAATCCTCACAACGATTTGGACGCCTTTGTCGTCGGGGGCGTTGATCTTGGTGCCTTTGGACCTGCCTTTGAGTAACGGTCCCTGGACAATCAAGGCATTCTGCGTTCTGAGGCGCGCGCCACACTTGATCAGCGTGGCGTCCTCAGCGCCGTCTCCGAAAGCTAAATATCCATTGCGTTGCAAACCGCGGCCGCCCGGAACAGCCTTCATGCGGGTCCTGAAAGTGGCGGAGCTGGTGATGGGCCGGTCCAGCTTCTTTACCGCTATGCCGACCTGCTTTTTACCCGTGCTCTGCAGGCGATAGCCCAGCTTTGAGGCGACGACCCTGCACCGCGCCACTTTAGCGAAGTCGCCTTCCTTCTGCTCCACAGGGGGCAGGAGGTAGCTGGGGTCTTCGGGTTTGTTCCAGGCGACCCGGACAGGCTTGTCGTCAATCTTCCTCATAGGAGTGCCTCCCGTTCCGGCAAGGCAGATCACGCGTCCATCCACGGTGGCTATATAGAGGCTATCCCCCGCGGCGGCCATCCCGTCAAAAACCGGGATAGTGTCCAGGACGTAGCGACTGGCCAGTTTGCCATCGGGCTTTGTGAGAACCCACAACTGTCCCCCGGCCCGGCCTTCGAGTGCTTCGGCCTGGCGCCTTAGCTTAGCCTGCACTTCAGGGTCATCGGGGGAATAGAAAGCGTGCCGTTCATCGAGGAGGTCTGGTGGGCCGGCGATGAAGAGTGTGTCTCCAGCCACCGTCAGGGCGCGGGCAATGAGGGCCGGTTGATCCAGCGTCCATTGAAAATTCGCAGCAGTCAAATCCTTGGCCGGGAAAAAGTAGCGCAACCGCCAGTCGGAGGAGTTGGCGTTCTTCTGGCTCGAGCGCGTGTTGATGGCTCGCTCCACCTTGCCCAGCCGCTCGATAGACTGTCGCGTTACCACCTTGTCGGCGGCAAAAATCTGGTACTCCAGCACAGATGAGTTGACCATGTACTCCGGCTTGCGTCCGTAACCATAAACGCGTCCCTCATCGAAGCAGAGAATACGACCGGAAGGCACGAGGCGTCCTGCCTTGAACCATCCCCCATACCCGCCGCTGACGCGGCGCCCAAAGGTCCAGTAAGAGCGGAAGAAGTAAGAGTCGTCCAGGAAGCCGTTCTGGCAGAAGATATGGAAGTCTTCGGGGTCCTGTTCCGTCACGCTCTTGAGGCCGATCTCGAGTCGCTTACCTTCGAAAGTGATCTTCTGCGAGCGCATCCAGATTTGCCGTCCGTCGCACGACAAGATGTCGGAATGGGCAACCGGCATGTTGTTGCCCTGAGTCTTCTTCAGGTAAGCCAGGTGCATGTCCTCCCCTGTCACGGGGTCTTTATCATTCATAATCGTCTCACCCAAGAGTTTGCCGGTGGCGGGATCGAGACGAAGGAAGCGGATTCCGCCGTCGATGTACATGTTTCGACCAGCCGGGCAGTAGAGCACGCCGTTGTGGACCAATACGCTGCCGTGTACGGGCCAGGCCGATTCGAGCTGTTCCCAGGCCATCATGCGGCGGTCAAGGGGTGCTCCGCGGAAACGCCAGGCCAGGATGCCGTCGCCGGCGCGCAGGGCGTAGATGTATCCGTCGGCCGAACCGAAGAGGGCAAGCCCTTTGTGGTATGTGGGTGGTGAGTCGATGCGTCCACCTGTGGTGTAGGACCAGAGCCGGCGTCCCGTCTGCGCATCCAGGGCATGCAGCGTGTGTGTGTCAATGGAGGCGACGAACAGTTTGCCGGCAGCAATGGTTGACGCGCTGAGGCGGCCTCCCAATCTTGTCTGCCAAGCCTGCTTCAGGCCGGCTGAAACGGTAGCCGAGGCGGCGCCGCTGCGGCGTATATCGTGCCGGTATGTGGGCCAGTCAGCGGGACCGGCAGACGGGCCGTCCGCTTTGCCGTATGCAGGCCCACGCTCCAGACGGGACTCGGCGGAAAGGCCGGCTTGAGCAACTCGCGGGATGCCTCCGTGAGCCAGGGCTTTGAAACCCGTGAGTTTGGCTTCCAACTGGCAACCGCAGGAGTCCATGGGCGCATAGGTCATTCCGTTACACGGCATCACGCCATAAATACAGCCGCCGCGCACCCAGTGGTGCGGCTTCCAGTGTTGGGTTGTCAGATCGATGAACTCGGTACCATTGCGCGCGGTGAGCAGATACTTGCCGGCGGCTTTGGACGGGTAGCAGCGGTGGTGGAACCAGTGCACCTTCACGTCAGCCGGGAACTGCTTCACCAACTTTCCAGTGAGAGGGTCGTAGCCGGCGAAAGCGCCGTCGTTCACGTTGCCCGCGATGGAACCGGTCCAAGCCAGGCCTTCAACCACGAATAGGTCTTTGAGGGATTGATGGCCGCTGGGCCGATGCGTTTGTTCCCAGAGTTTCTTTCCATCTTTAGCTGACCAGCCGGACATCTTGCCGGTGTTGCCGGCCAACAGCACAACGTCTTTGTAAATCAAGACACGCGGTCCGGTATTTGTATGAACAGGCAGCGCGGTCGGCGTCGGTTCGCTCTCCCAGAGGATGGTTCCGTTCCGGCGGTCCATAGAAACCAGTTTTTGTCCATCGTGGAAGACGAGACGTTCAGCGTTCGCTGCCAGGGAACAGGGAGCGACGGGGGCTTCGGCCTGCCACAACAGAAGACCGGAGTCGCCTTTATAGGCGAGTATCTTGCGCGGCGTCCCTTTCCAGCCCCAGCCTGGGTTCGCCCTGCCCGTGTTTGCCCAGACATAAGTATCATTGCGGCGCCAATCGGGCAGTAGAGACCGTGAACTATCGGCCACGAAGAAGGCGATGCCCTCGGAAACTACGATCTCTCTGGCGTGTTCACTGCCTTTATACCTCAGCATCGTCTTTCCGCTTGCAGCGTCAAGTGCCGTGACCGGCGCGTCGATACCGAGGGTTACATAGACGCGTTCGCCCACAGCCACGAGACGGCGCAGCAAGTGTGCCGGGCCGCTCTTGAGCGGGTATTGACGCGTGTTCCACTGCTCGATATTGCGTTTCCATAGAATGATGCCGTTGAATGCGTCGCGCGCGACCAGTCGCCATTGGGATGGGAGCTGGACCGAAGCGGTGGGACCTTCGTCAAAAATGTAGAAGAGGCGTCCTCCGGCTGAAACGAGAGAGGTCATGCTGGCCATGTGGTCATGGTGGCGGGACCAACGGGGACTGCCGACCCACTGGAGTCGCTCGGGGGGACCAACAATGGAATCTTGGGCTACCGGGTTGCCGTCTGCGCCGTGGAAGTAGTGTGTCCACTCGTCTATTTCTGTCGGCCATGGTTTTATAACCTTTTTCCATTGCCCTTCGCGCCTGACCATAGCAAAGCCCCCGGGGGCCAGAATCCGAAGCAATTCTTCTTCGGAGAGATGCGCCCGTTCTTCCACCACAATCAGATTGACAAGATTGTCGGCGTAAGGCAGGTGCCGGCCGTCCCATTGATCGACGCTTACAGGGCCGTAGATCCCTTGCTCAATAAGATGGCTTCGGGCGGCGGCGACTTCGGCCGCGTCCGTGTCAAGACCGTGCACGAAGTATTGATCGCCGGCGCGCAATCCTGCCGTCAACGTTCCGTCTGAGCAACCCAGATGCACGACCAGACCACCCTTAACACCTGTCGCATCCAGGATCTCTTGCGCCGGTCCGCCGTTGACAATCCCCGCAGGAAACAGGCACAAAAAAACAATAAATCCAACGAGCCCGGATGTAAACTCTCTCATTCGTCCACTTTCCATTTTCGCTCCTTTCTTATCCTCATCATCACTTGAAAAAAATTCAAACAACCCTTTGACAACTTTGCAGAAGCCCACCGATAAAATCTTTTCGAACAACGTGATTTGGAAGTCCATATATTCTGTAGTCTTTCTTCGTCTGCCTTATTCATGTAGAAAGATTAACATAAAAAATTGATTTTTCAAATCTTATTTTGGGAACATAGACCATAAAATTATTACCGGTCCCCATCAGTTTTCAATTTAAAGCGCCTCACGGGTAATTTATCTTAGCTTTTAGACCTCTAACGTTTTTTTTGTTATAAATTTACTGGTCATTCATCGGTTATTCTGATAAAGAGGGGGATAGGCATCGGCCATCAACGGATCCAGTAAAAGCTGAAAAAGGATTCAAACTGCCGGCTTCAGATAAAACAGAACAAATAATGCTATAAGAAAAGGAAAGCTTATGTCAAACTATAGCCGTAGAGATTTTATCAAAGCCTCTGGGGGTATTTTAGGGGCCGGCGCATTAGGCGGGTCGGTGTTTGGTTGCCGTCCCCTCGACCGCGCTCGGGACAAGAAAAAAGAAATGCCTGCTTCTTCCGAATGGGGTGGCTTCAATTATGCCATGTGTAATGAGAGCATGAGCGAGGGTTCCCGCCTTGCGGGGTCCCAATTAAGCTGGGCCGAACAATGTCAAATTGTCGGCAATGCAGGTTATAAAGGGGTAGAAATTGCAGCGTTTACCTTAGTTGAAGAAGGCGTGCAGGAGATAACCCCCGCAGAACGTAAACAAATGGTTTCCATTATGAAAAATAACGGCATTGAGTGCGCGGGACTCCATTGGTTATTAGCACCGCCACCAAAGGGATTGCACTTTACCACACCTGATGCTGCTGTCCGCCAAAAGACTATCGCGTACTTTGACGAGCTTATCGATTTTTGCGGTGATCTTGGCGGACCTAATATGATTTTCGGTTCTCCGAAACAACGCAATACAAGGGGCGTTGCCGTTGAAGAGGCCAAGAAATATTTTGCCGAAGGTCTTGCCAAGGTTGCCGACCATGCCCAGGAACGCGGTGTTAAAATACTCATCGAACCCTTAGGTAAACGCGCAACTGATGTTGTTAATACTTTAGCAGAAGCGTTGGCATTGGCCAAACAAGTCAATCATCCCGCTGTTCATATTATGTTTGACTTCAATAATACTGTTGACGAAACTGAGCCGTTTGATGTCCTGCTGAGGTATTACTTTAACCATATCTATCACGTTCATGTGCAGGAAATGGGTGGTAAGCACCTTGGCACGGGAAACGCGGTCAATGATTATGTGAAAGCCTTTCAAACGCTCAAGGACTTAAAGTATGATAAGTGGGTATCTCTCGAAGTATTTGACTTTTCTCCCGGCGGGAAAACAATTGCTGAAGAGTCGATAAGAACTCTAAAACAAATTGAAGGCAAATTAGTATAATAAGCGTTTCAGCTTAGAAATTTTTTAGTGTAATAGTCAAATGACTACTGCTCCAGTGCCTCGATTTCTTATGGTTTCACTGCTCGGTTATAGATACGAACATCATCAATCAAGCCAGACCAGAAAGACCCCGGTTCCATAGCCTTGCCGGCACCGATGTACAGACCGTTTTCTAAGCCTGCCAAACCGGAGCGCCAATGACAAAGCCGTCGTTGGCGCCAGAACTGTCGTAGGCAACTGTCCCTTCTGTCTCATCCAGTCTCCAAAGCGCAACCAGGTCAAATTCCGGAATCTCTTCCTGCCAATATTCCATTAACAGAGCAAGGTCCTCAGAATCCACTATACCATCTCCGTCAGGTAACGGAGCAATGTCAACTGACGGTTCATCCTGACGCCAGTGTTCTATGAGTATGAGCAGGTCTTTGATGTCCACTTTTCCGTCCCGGTTAAAGTCAGGAGATGCTTGTTCCGGAATAAGTTCGACATCCACGCGGACAACAAAGCCATCAGTCACTGTAATATTTTTCGCCGAGCGAGGCACATACCCAGGGACATTAAATATCAGGTTGTACGTGCCGGGCAAAAGCATCCTGTGATAGTCACCAACGTCCGGGTCGGTAAAAACAGGATGACCTCTCGGTAATAATCCCGCGTACGCCAATATGGACTGCCTCGAGGAAGCTCAGCATCGATTCCTTATTATTTGACCATAAATTCGGGATTTGAGATGCAGGTGGTCTAAAATTGTTCGATAGTTCGATAGTTACCTCGTTACAACTCACGTAGCGGTAGTTCCAGTCCGCCATTTCTCCTCTGACAGGATACCAGCGGGAAGTTGCGGTTCAGGTCAATACCATTGGCGTTGGCTCGTGTGTTCCTCTCAAGGCCGTCAGGATTCATCAAAGGCACAATCCAGATAGCTGTGCCGTCAATAAGGTTGGTGATGCGTTCGTCTGTCCCATACTCGGTCAGTAGCAAATCGATGAAGTACAGGCATGTCTCAGTGCCCACGGGTTCGTTGCCGTGCATTGTAGAGACATATTTGAACTCCGGCTCATCTTCCTCGTCGTCGGGATTATCGGTTATGAGCATGGCCCAGAGCTCGCGTCCCTGGACCGACTGGCCAAGAGTGTAGAGGCGGCAAATGTCAGGGTATGCCTCGGCGTAGATGTTCAGCTCATCCGTAAGAGTGGCATAGTTGTGATAGCCAACCAATGTCATGAGTTCAAAGCCTTGCGGCTGAGGCTGTCGCTCAATCTGGCGGTATTCGTAGCCGGTTTCTTTGAGCCGTTCAAGCTCTTCTAAGCTTGCATATATCGTAACAACATTACCTTGGACATTACTTATGTCGTATCCTGCTCTGGCCAGCTCGTCCAGGGCGTCACGGTTGGGAATTGTCACCTCTACGATCGTAATAGGACCCAGCCGCGGGCCCGCAGCCGTTATAATGGCTGACTCGCCATTGCTATTCTCTGTTTGTCCCATAGCAGCGCCCGCCACAAAAGCTAAAACGAATCCAATTAGCATTAGCTTGACTTCAGAACCACTTAGCCATTTCATTTTACACCTTACTTTCTGTTTTTGTGTCATTCCGACCGAAGTCCCAATTAGATTTGGGACGAAGTGGAGGAATCTGGCTGCGAATGTAGAGATCTTATCTTGCGTAACCAGATCTCTCGACGGAGCCTGTCCTGAGCGAAGCCGAACGGGCTCGAGATGACAAAGAGACGATTTCATTTTCGCTGGACATTGTGCGCATCTTTACTGGTTTAGGTTTATTTTAAGAAAAATTCTTTGATTGAACGCCATTTGGAATTCTCCTCCAGAAAACTCAAGAGGCGTTAGCGCGTATTCAGAGTAGTCTGTCAAGTACAGAAACTATGCAGCTTCGCTATTATCTCTTGAAAATAATCTGCCCGATTTAGACAAGTCTGTCAAGAAGAAAAATTACCATAATAGAGAAAATCTTTACAGGAACAGGGATTGCTTAGCACGTTTTAGTCACTCGCAGTAACGTTTTTTCTGCTTATGCCAGTTTATCTCTGTTCTCATAGATTTTCAAAATGGCGTCCGCTATGTCATCCATATCCCTTTTGGTTCCGAGAAGAAGCCTTTGACTAAACCACACTGCCTCTTTACAGAGCTGGTCATTATCGGGATAGTGAAGTTCTTCACGGTATCTCTTCAGTCTCTCTCTCGAATAAAGTCTCTTATAACCGGCTGAATTTAAGGCTTCTTCAATTAAGCCGTCTTTATACTGTGGGCCGTAACCTCCGGAACAAGGAATACCTTCCCTTGATAGGGCAGAGAGGAATTTACTTCGAGGAATGTTATTAAAGTGCTCCTTCTTATACCGGAAGGGATACAAATGGTATGCTGCTCTGGTTACGCCTTCGTATAGCTTGTGGGGAAGAATACCGGGAATGTTTTTGATTCTCGATGTCAGATAGTGGGCGTTCTCATTGCGCCTTGCCGTATCTTTCTCCAGGCGCTTCATCTGGGACATTAATATAACCGCCTGGAACTCTTGCATTCGGCGGTTGCTACCTCTGATGGGGTAACCGCTGGTTCTTTTTACACTTCCATACGCTCTGCCGCAGTTGTGGAAAGAGTAACATCGGTCCATAATTTCATCGTCATTCCCCACAATGGCACCGCCTTCACCGGCCGGGAGATGTTTGGAGTTCTGGAAACTGAAACAGCCCAGGTCGCTTAACGTGCCGCACTTTTTGCCTCTCCATTCGGCTAACCAGGCCTGGCAGGCATCTTCTATTACCAGCAGGTTATGTTTTTTGGCGATAGCGTTAATTTTGTCCATATTAGCCGGCAGTCCCAGAATATGAACCGGCATGATCGCTTTAGTATTTTCGTTGATTCTTTCTTCTATTTTATCCGGATTTATCTGGAAGGTCTCAGGGTCGGTATCGGCAAAAACCGGCAGGACCTTGCTAAGGATAAGCACATTATACGTGGCAATGAATGTATAAGGCGAAACAATAACCTCGTCTCCGGCATCGACGCCAAGTACGTGCAGAGCTATTAGCAGAGCCGTTGTACCATTGGCTGTGGCCAGACAACGCTTCATTCCCATTAATTCGGCATACTTTTTTTCAAATTCTGAAACCTTCGTACCCCGGCCCCGAAACCAATTTCCACTGCGTAATACAGACAGAATAGATTCTTCGGCCGATTTATCCCAGATTGGCCAGTCAGAAAAGGGTTTGGTTCGGACCGGCTTACCGCCAAGGATTGCAAGTTTACCTGCTTTTTTGCTTACATTTCCGTAGGCACCAACTCCCCCCGACGCCGCTGCGATGGTACCTGTTGACACAGCAGCCAAAAATTTTCGTCTGGTTAAGTTGTTCTTATTCATTTTTCTGACCCCTTTAATTTTGTAAAAAAAAGTTTGTTTTATGATGCTCGTTTTTTACGATTTTTTTCTTTTTTGTTTCTTGCCGGCCCTGGCATCCTGTTCGGTCATAAACTTTTTCAAAGCCGCTGGAGAGTTATGGTCTTCCAATGCCTCTAATGCCGGGTCATTGGTGCTTTTCATCCAGTTTAACAGCTCCTTCCGCATTTTGTCAAGCTCTTTTTTATATTTTGAATCGTTGCTGAGGTTATGCAGCGCATCAGGGTCGTTTGCGAAATCATAAAACTCCTCAACGACTCGATATTGGAAGAGCCTGACACGGGCGGCAATCTTCGGGTCGGTTTTCGCAGCGGCCTGCATGGCCTTGAACGTCAGGCCGGATTGCGATTCGTTTTTAAAGACCCGTTCGCCGTCAGCCCACGGATTGAAGATGTATCCGAACCTTTGGTTTTGTATGCAGCGCATCGGATATCGATTTCGCCCGGAGGTCTGGTGGAATTGCGTGAAGACCTTGTCGCGACCAGCCTGTCGTTGACCGAGCAGAATCGGTAAAAATGAAAAACCGTCCATCCCTTTGGTCGCAGCTAATCCAGCCGCGTCGAGTGCAGTGGGCATAAAATCGATACCTGAGATAAAGTGTCGTTCGTCCACAGTGCCGGGCCTGGTTTTGCCCGGCCACCTGACAATCCACGGCGTGCGCGTACTGTGGAGGTAGCAGTTGGTCTTGGCAAACGGCAGAGGCATACCATGGTCCGAGATGAAAATGGTTAAAGTGTTTTCCGCCTGACCCGATTCGCGCAGGGCACGCAGCACCGCTCCAACCGTATCGTCACAGCGGCGGACCGAGCTATAGTACTGAGCTATTTCCTTGCGTACATCAGGTATGTCGGGCAGAAAACCAGGAACCTTAACTTCCTCACTCTGATACACCCGCGAGGGTGCCGTAATATCTTTGAGCGCCTGTTTAAACTTGTTTCGCTCCTGTAAGCTGCCATGAAACGGCCGGTGCGGGTCGTGTGAATTGGCCATCAGGAAAAACGGCTGGTCTTCATTCGCTGCCTGTCGGAAAAAGTCTTTGGCAAATTTATAGTAAAGTTTCGCATCACGGCCTTGGCCTAATTCTCCGACATCCTTGGCCATGTCCCACTTGAACTTCTCTATAGGCGCCAGGTGTTTGACCTTGCCGAGAATGCCGTTGAGATAACCGCCCTTATGGAGTTCCTCCTGCAGAGTCGTTATGCTGGTATTAATCGGCTGGAAACCCTCGGCCCCATTGCGGTGGGGGTAGCGGCCGGTCATCAATACTGAACGGCAGGGCTGGCAGACCGCTATCGTGATATGAGCATGGGCAAAACGCATACCCTCGGAAGCCAGGCGGTCGATGTTGGGCGTAATATCAGGTGTCTGTCCGCCGAAGCAGCCCGGCGAATCGCAGTTCATATCATCAGCCGTTATCAGTAGAATATTCGGTCGCTTCTTCCGCTTGTTGTCCGCAAATACCGGCGTCTGCCCGGACGCCAGCAGCGCAGCTCCCAGCCCCATTGCTCTTAAGAACTGACGACGTGTGCTTTGATTAGTAATCATTTTTCTCCTTGTTTTTAATTAGCCGTAAAGGGCTATTATTGAGCATGAACTGAACTGTTGTTTTAGCACCGGCTGTTTCTCTTTCCCGCCGCACTTCCACACCACAGAGGTCCGGTACACTGTTGTTCGATACAGTCTTCTTATCCTGCACAACAAGTTCGATTTCCAGGTTGTTACTGACCGCAATGCCCCGGAACTGTAGTACAAAGGCTTTGTAGGAATCTCCTGCCTCTCTGGTAATGTCGAAGCCGTCAAGAACTGTTTGTCCCTGCAGCTTAACGTCGAAGATGCGTTTGCCTGCCTGCTCATTCTCAAAATCCGCAAAATACAGTCTGACCGTATATTCGGCCGGCTCATCTGTCTTGGACAAAAGCGGCACGACACAGCGTCTAAGTCCACGGGCGCAGGAAGCGAACAGCCAGGGGGTGCCGTTTCCATCCACAGCCCCCGTTTCGCTGTTGCGCCGAGCATACTCCGGCTCGCCGAAAAAGTCCATTCCCAGTTTGAGTGAGAAGCCCAATGCTGCACGGTCATTCGGCAGTCCGGGCCGCGGGTAGCCAAACCATAGTCTGCCGTTTGTGTCGCGTCTGTCGCCGGGTGCGCCGAGGTTGACGGCCAGGTGTTGAACAGGCGTGTTGGCTCCGCCGGTGCTGTAGATGCTCCATCGCTCGTGGTCAGGACGCGGCTCAAGTGCAATCGAGCAGACTATCGGGTAAAGGCAAATGCAGCCGGCACTGGCTTCAGGTGCCAGAGCCAGGCCGTCAGCAGGAATCACGTTAATCCAGCATCCGGGTCGGTGCCCGGCGAAATGACGTATGCCGCTGTCGTCTCGCAGGTCGTAGTAACTGGTGGCGCCCGAACGCATCAAAAGCATTTGTGGACAGGCGGAAATCGCACCGCAATGATGGCCCGGCCGCAGGAACTGCCACACTGTCTCGGCGCCGGTAAGTGGGTGAGAGCGTGTCCTTTGCTCGCCGGTCTTGAGGTCAAACGCCCAGGGCTCAGCCAGAACAATATCGCCGATGATAACCGGACGATGACGATAGTTGGCGTCTTTAGCCCAGAGCAGTTTACCATTGTTGGCTGAAAGAGCCACCAGCCGACGGCGTGAGAATTCACCCGAAAGAAATTGCTTCCAATAATGGCCGTTTGCGTTGGCCCCGCACAGGACAACAATACCATCACGATACATCGCCGTCAGTTCGCCGCCGCCTATCCCAATCTTGCTGCAGTCGGTTACATCGACTGCCCTTTCCCAGAGCTTGCCGCCCGTCTGAGCATTTAAGGCAACGGCAAGACGCACATCGAGCTTCTTTTGGGCTGCTTCCGCCTTTTCGGCCTCTTCGCCGCTAAGATTCATCAGATGTGATTTGCCCTGTCGCAGTAACTGCTGCCGCTGCTGCGGCGTCAGCGAGCTGTCAATGAAAAACAGCCAGCCGTCCCCGATAGCGATAGTCAGGTTGACGATGTTCTTGCCCCCGTGATTCCATAGCGTCTCGCCGCTTCGCGAATCAACGGCGAAAACTGAATCTGAGACACCTGTTTGTTTCATCGCGCTGCCGTAGAGGATACCGTCAACGTAAGCGAGGTATCCCCACCGATGTGAGTTGCCTTCGGCGACTGGGGGCATATTGTAAGTCTGGCGAGTTTGTCCTGTTTCGGCGTCAAGCCGCAGACATTTATCACCGATGGCAACGAAGAAACTATCTTCGCAGGCGGCTAAGTTGCCGCACTCACTTCTCTTCAGCCGCGTCCGCATCGCACCGGGTATATCACGCTTCCACAGCAGAACGCCGTTGTAAGAATCATAGGCCATTACGACGTTTTCACCCTGGACGAACAGCCGACCATTAACCGCAAGAGGCGCAGCGGCGGCGTTGTGGCGATTAACCATCGGGGCCGGGCCGGGGTCGCCAAACCACAGCAGGCCCATCGGACCGGCTACGATTTGGTCGTCGCTGCAGGCGGTGTTGCCCGGCTCGGCGTACTGGTGTGTCCACTTGCCCGCTCCCGGTAGTGCTCCGCGTTTGAGCGTCGCCCAGCAGCCGTTGGTTTGGCTTATTCGGCATTGTCCTAATTCCAGCCGCCTCAGCCAACGGCTGAACTGCTCGGAAGAGACGGCGCCTGCCTTTCCAGAGGCATTGGCCGGCACGCCAAGACACACGGCACCGCCGCAAGGCTTTAGATGCCGTACAAGCTCCTCGGGGTTACCGGGTATATTTCCGGTAAGCAGCAGGCTGTCGGAGACAATCAGGTTGGCAAAGTAGTTCGAGTACGGCAGCTTCGATAGATTACCATCATCGATGGTTACCCGCTGTCCATACAGGCCCGCCGCATCCAGAGCCAACCTCGCTGCAGCGGCTTTTTCCGGGTCTGGTTCGACCCCAATAATGGTCAGGTCCGTGCGCAGCGCCAATTCCCGGGCCAGCCGGCCATATTCGGCACCGACCACAAGGCAATAGCCCTTGGTAACACCGGTCTCCATAACAATCGCTTCGGCGGCCGCTTCGTAAACTGTGGTCAGCTCGTCCTGAGGGTAAGGGTTCGCTGCATGCCTGACGTGCGGGCTGGGCACCGGGGTTTTCGATTTTGCCACTCGCTTTGCAGTAAAGCAATAGATTTTGCCTGTATCCGTGCTGACGTAGGCTCGGCCATTGGCGACGGCCAATCCCCGTGCTTTGCCGTCAACTTTCGCCTCCCAGAGGGCCTGGCCGTTGTCCCGCCTGAAGGCATTAACCTGCCCCTGTCCACCGGCAAACACCAGGTTAGAAGTCAGTATCAATTCCGCATCGCACCGGCTTGGCACACGCCAACGGAGGGTCGGCCCAATATTTTTATTGCGATGCTGCCTCAAATCTTCTTCTGCAGCTTTTAATTGCTGTTCCCGCTTTTTGCGGTCCTCGCCCCTGGCGCTCCTGAGGCTGCTTCGAAGTGACTTTATCTTGTACTCCAGCGAATTACGACGTCTGCTGGCCTGGGCATAATTAGTTCGGTCCATAGCCATCAGTTGTCGTCCGGTTGCCATAAAGGCCATATTCCCAACCACCGCGAGTCGTCGGCCCGGGAACCAGCCGAAACCTACACTACCGGTGTTCTGGTTGAGAGCCAAAAGGTGCTGCTGCGTACCTGTGTAAATTTGCTCATCTGCGAGCAGTGCGTATGTGCCTCCAATGGCACCTCCGGCCTGCTCTCCCCTCCAGCCGTAGCTACGGCTGAAAACCTCGATACCGGTTGCGCGGTTGAAACCGACGGGCAAGGCCCTTCCGGATGGTACAAAAAGCCGGCTGCTGGTGGCCAACATGTATCCCTGGGGCGAGAGGTCCTTGCGATATGCGTCCTGTTCACTAATATTGTTATTTTTCCAGATAACCGTCCCATCATCTGCCCTCACAGCACAGAGGTAAACGTTTTCATGTGGAAATATTCCTGCGCCGAAATAGGCAATTCCCGAATCAACGAGCACACCGGTTCGAATAGGCCAGCGGGAAATCATTCTGCCGCTGCCCAGAAGTTTTTCGTCGTTCGGCCCGCCGCGCACTTTCCAGAGGAGTGTGCCGTTGTCGGCCTTTAGACAATAGACGAAACCGTCATCGGAGCCGACAAAAACTCGGCCTTTCCAGACCACCGGCGCCAGACGCACCGGCCCACCGGTGAAGAAGGACCAGCGTTCGCGGCCTGTTACGACATCGAGCGCATACACTTTATCATCAGATGAAGACCCGAAATAGACCGTGTTACCAGCCGCAGCCACCTGAAAAGCATCGTCGAAAATAACTCGATGGAGAAGCTCGAAACCCTCCCTTGGGCGCTTGGCCGGTCCCGACCAGGCGGGACGGGGAGGATGGGCCGGCGTGTAAATCCATTGCAGGCTCAGCGGGGCCGTCAGCGATTCGGACGTGCAGCCTGTGCGCGCATTGTCGTGGCGGTAGGTCGGCCAGTCCGCCGCGCCCGCCGAGGCGGCAATAAGAAACAGGCCAATAAGAATACTCAAGTTCAATCGAAAGGATTTTAGATTTGTCATAGCAGGTACTCCTAAATCTTTGTTTTGTAAAAAATCGTTACCCGATGGCAGCACTTACTGTCAGGGAGAATCTCAATATAAAGCAAACTCCTGACGGCTGATTATATCAGATTTAATAAAGATTGTGAAGTGATAAGACCGGCGTTCTTCTTTCTTACTTCTTTTCATCATCACTTCATCCACGCCGAACAATAGTGGCGTTAATAAGATGACTGACGTTAAACAGAGAACAGAGTTGACTTCTGACCTCTGACTTCTGACCTCTGATTTCTTACCACCAATGGTAGGGGGGCGAGACGCGTACATCCATCTCGCTGAATCGCCGCCATTCGTTATGTCCGTCAAGGAAGACAATATTAGCGCCGGCGGGTCTGGCTCCACGACTCAGGTGGTTGGTGCGGTCGGGAATTTGCCATCTGGACCATGACCCACCGTGGACCTCGCTGAAGCTGGCAGTCTCTGGGTCAGAGCTGGTACTCAGTGTCGCGTCGGTAACCAGCTCAGTTGAGGTGGCTTGCTTATGCGTTAGTGTTTTAACCCAATCCTTTTTAGGCGTTCCCTCTGGGTGATATGACCTTCCATTAACGGTATCCATCATCCAGAAATAACTGGTAACTCGAAATTCGTTGCCTCGGTTAGTTGTAGGTTCCGGAACTGAATTGGTAGCGGTTCCAAACGGAAGATTTTGGGAGAACTGCCAAAGGATCGCCATATCCGGGGTTTTCAATGGGTCAGAGGGACAATAGAAGGTATGTTTGTCGCCGCCGGTTGCAATAATATAGTCGGTGGTACTGTAAGAGATGTCCCACAGCCAGTTTCCACGTTCGTTGAGCGGAAGCCGGTTGTCATTCTCCGAGCCGTACAAATGCAAACTAATGCCGATTTGTTTAAGGTTATTAGAGCAGCTAACCTTCTTTGCTTGTTCCCTTGCCCTTTGCAGTGCCGGCATCAATATCGCCATCAACAAAGCGATGACAGCGATTACCACCAGTAGTTCTATTAAGGTAAACCCTCTTTGTTTATCCATTGTAGTCCCGCACTTTCCATACTGGCGGATTTACAGACCAACAAGTAATCCTTCCAATCACATTACAATGTCCACCCCTCTCGATACGGCGGATTGATAAACTGATTCGCCTCGTCGCAGTTGGTAAATCGCATATTACCGCTGTCCCATCGGAGCTTACGTCCTAACATCTTTGTAGCGATAATACCCAACAGGGCTAACTCCGTCAAAGGTCCGCCGTAATCAAAATTTGAACACGCTTGTGTATTGTTTTTAACAGAGTCAAGCCAGTCCTTGTGATGTCCCTTAACCCTGGGCAAAGTTTTGGCCGGCTGCTCGTAGGCCTTCATCTTTGTTTCGGGGATTATTCTTGCCCCGCCGGCACCATGTGAGCCGTACATAATCTTACCCTTGTCTCCGATTACAATCGCCCCAGTACCGGTTACTTTTTGTCCTTCTTCCAGTTCCTTCGGACGTGGAAGTTTCTTTATACCGTCGTACCAGATGAGCTTAACGGGTCCCCGCCGACCGTGTGCCGGGAACTTGAACTGTATAACTGTGCCCGCAGGAAACGTATCGGAATGCTTTTTCGGGTCATAATCTTCTGCATCGGCCTTTACCGTAGTTGGTGCTCCCAGGTCCAGCGCCCAAAAGACCGGGTCAACAACGTGGCAGACCCAATCGCCTATCGTTCCGGAACCAAACGGCATCCAGCCGCGCCATCTGCCGGGCAGATACATCGGATTATACCGCCGATACTCGGCAGGCCCTAACCACAGGTCCCAGTCCAGCTCGGATGGAATCTCGTGCTTTTCTGTGCGCTTTGAGAGTTGATCAATCCTGCAATGGTTCGACCCACAAGTTGCGTGCACTTCGTGAACGTTCCCAATCGCCCCATCCCAAATCCACTCACAAAACAGGCGGATATGGTCATAGGAATGTCCCTGGTTGCCTAATTGCGTTATCACGTTATGCTTGTGGGCGGCTTTCATAAGCTCGCGAATCTCATAGATAGAATGGGCCAGCGGTTTTTCGCAGTACAGATGTTTTCCTCTCCTGATTGCTTCCATGCACGCCACCGCATGCGTGTGGTCCGGCGTGGAAACCACCACCGCATCGATTTGGTTATCCATCTCATCTAACATCCTGCGAAAATCGCTATAACGTTTGGCCTTGGGATAGTTCTCGAATGCCTTGTCGGCCCGTCGCATATCCACATCGCACAGCGCAACAATATTTTCTCCACTGACGCCTTTCAGGTTGCTTCCGCCTCGTCCGCCGATCCCGATACATGCGATATTGAGCTTATCGCTCGGGGCGGCATAGGCCTTGCCACTAAGCACATGGCGAGGTACGATGGTAAATGCCGCTGCCGCTGCTGCAGCACTGTTCATAAAATCACGGCGGGAAATCTTTGTCCCTTGTTGTTTTGTCTTCTTAGCTTGATTTTTGGCATTCATAAATATCCTCCTGGAAAAGACTAAGTTTATTAACGGAAATTTTCTATTTGTTGAGCTTTGTGTTATTAATGGAATACAGGGTGGCACCCTCAAACTTGTTTGGGGGTGGCCTCAACGGTAAAACCTGTTTCTTCTGTAAATTTTTAGCTTCATTTGTTTTGCAAAGACCAATAAACCAACAAAACTGATTCAGCTATGCTGCTGGGCTTATATTATATTAACCAAATAGCGGAGAAAATGCAATCCCTTCCTGTTTATTTTGCTATGCAACAGACAGTAAAGAACAGACTTAGAGCCTATCCGAATAACCCTTCATCCTTATGTCATTCTGAGGCGAAGCCGAAGAATCTGGCCAACGAAGAGGAGATTCCCGCCTTAGCGGATCTTCGACTTCACTTCGCTACCCCTTCGGTTTCGCTCAGGGCTAAAGGCTATTTCCGTTCAGAATGACAATCTTTGCGTGTTTTCTACAAAGCAATTATAAAACCAATGGATTTTTATTTAACCTGTTATTGCCCATAAAAAACATCAGAGCTTGCAATAGCATCTTGTCTGTAAAAAAGTTATAATCCAGAGGTAATTTTGTAGAGGCTGTTCGCGAACCGCCCCTACTATATTTAGCAGAAGTAACCACGGCAACATAAAGAAAAGGAGAATTAAGAATGGACAAACAAATTAGCATTATGCCTTGTCTGGATATGCAGAATGGCCGTGTGGTCAAAGGTGTGCATTTTGTGGATATTCGTGATGCGGGCGACCCCGTCGAATGTGCAAAGGCCTATTGTCAGGCCGGGGCGGACGAGCTTGCTCTTCTGGACATAACGGCAACAGTTGAAAATCGGACCACTATGCTCGATGTTGTCAAAAAGGTAGCTGAAGCTGCAACGGTTCCTTTTACTGTTGGCGGTGGTATTCGTGACGTTGCTTCGGCAGCGGCGGTAATAGAGGCAGGAGTTGATAAGGTATCTGTAAGCAGTGCCGCTTTTAGAAAGCCGGAGGTTATATCGCAGATGATTGCCGAGTTCGGCCCGGAGAAGGTAACCGTCGCTATAGATGTGGACCGGAACGAATCATTACCATCCGGCTACGAAGTCTATATCGATGGGGGTCGAACCGCTACCGGTGCCGATGCCATCGAGTGGGCTAAGAAAGTTGACGGTTTCGGAGTTTCTGTAATATTGCCAACAAGTAAAGCCGGCGACGGCGCCAAAACCGGATATGACCTTCCCGTCATCAAAGCAATGGCCGATGCCTGTTCGGCCGCAATCGTTGCCTCAGGAGGAGCCGGCAAACTGGAGCATTTCTACGAGGCGGTGGAAGCTGGAGCGACCGTTCTTCTTGCGGCTTCGGTGTTCCATTTCCATATCATCGATATACAGGAATTGAAAAACTATCTGCGAAGTCACGGCTTGAAAGTGAAGTAATGCCTAAGCCCACAGGTCAATAACCGACTGTCCTTCATTGCGTCATTCTCACTAATGCCCCACCTAAGCCGAGCCGAAGGGGAAGCGAGCGGAGAAATCTGTCAAAATAGACAATGTGCATTTTTCTCATAGTCGAGCCATTTATGAAACGTAGTGGTCTCTTGGGCTGGCTTGGCGGTTTATTTTTGGCTGAAAAAAACAGAAAATATTCATATTTTTTCAATTTCTCGAAAAATTTTTCAGTAGGAATATTTCTTGTTATCGGGGTTAAGCCGGGCAAATCATCAGGTATGGGAGAAAAGATTAAACGTCTCAAGTCGGAGTCTGGGGAAGTGGAAAAAGAGTAAGAAGTCTTCAGTTTATGTCTTTCTTGCCTGTGTTAAACCGTGTTCTATTGTTGGGACTCGGGGACATTCAGAAAAGTTCAAGATTAAGAATCGAATCTGCCGATGGATGGTATTAGACGGAATCAAAAAAGGTGGCTCTGGAAAATGACCAATCCGGCCATATTAGTTTGAACTGACACTGTCCATCTTAGAGTTTCGAACACAAGTCAGAGCGTAATGCGGGCACTGTCAGGGACGGCTAAAAAGAAAAGGAAAGAGCCACAATTTACTATTGCCCCTGCGAAGCAGAAGGCGAGTATCTCAGAAATAACATACAAAAATGAAATTAAAGGGATACACTTGCTTATATCTTCGCGGGGGCTTTTTTTGTATTCATTTTCCTTATTATGGACAAGCGGTTATTTTTGGTGTAACCTTTTTGGATGATAATACTATATAAATGTATTGCATGAGGGTTGACCGATGAAAAAAAGAAGTCCGCTGGCGAACACCACAGGGCAATTTCTGAAAGTTCTTTTGGTAGCATTTACCATTTTGTTGGCGTCCGTTTCGCAGGGGCAGGAATGGACACGGTACCGCGGTCCCAACGGACAGGGCATCAGTTATGCCAAAAGCATCCCTGTTAAATGGACGGAAAAGGACTACAACTGGAAAGTGAACCTACCGGGAGGCGGCCATTCCTCTCCGGTGCTCTGGGGGGACAAGGTCTTCATAACCAGTGGGGACCAAAAAACCGACCATGGTTTCCTTTTGGCTTTACGAGTTTCTGACGGCAAGATATTATGGCAAAAGCAATACTCGCTGACCCCATTCCGTCCGAACCCACGCAATAGCTACGCCACCACGACGCCGGTAGTGGATGCCGACCACGTCTATGCACTCTGGCCTACGCCCAAAGAGACAATTTTGGTGGCGCTGGACCACGGCGGCGGAGAAATATGGCGGCGCACCTTCGGTGGTGTGCATTGCCAGCACGGGGCGGGCGGCTCACCCATCGTTGTCGACGATATTGTGGTCTTTACCCATGAGCACGAGGACAGCAGCAAGGATACCCGCAGTGCCTGGATTGCGGTTGACAGTAAGACCGGCCGGACACGTTGGGAATTGGAACGGCAAACCAGCCCAAAAACCTCCTACTCGACACCGTGCGTGTACTCACAGCCAACAGATTCGCCACAGTTGATTTTCACCAGCCTCGCTCACGGCATGACCGGCGTGGATCCTCGAACAGGTACGGTTGTATGGGAGCTGAATTCCGCATTCGTTAGTCGCGTGGTCAGCTCACCTGTCATAGCAGGCGGATTGTTAATCGGTACTTGCGGAGACTTCTCCAGCGGCAAACGCCTGATCGCGATTCGACCTCCTGCAACGGATCAATCCACCGAATCTGCCGAGGTATATAAGATCGACGATAGTTCCGTGCCGTATGTTCCTACCTCCCTCGCTCAGGCAGGCTTGCTTTTTACGTTTCATGACCGGGGCTATATATCCTGCCTGCGAAGTGTTACAGGCGAACAGCTCTGGCGAGAAAAGCCGGCCAATCAATTCTATAGCTCACCGGTTTGGGTAAACGGTAAGCTCTACTGTATCACAACCAAAGGCGGAGTTGTGGTAATCAAGGCTGCCCCCACCTACGAGCTGCTGGCTGTCAATCCTTTGGGCGAAAAGAGCCACGCCACCCCTGCCGTTGCGGGCGGGAGAATGTACCTTCGCACTTATTCGCACCTTATCTCCATCGGCCCAAAGAAAGAGTAGAACCCCGCTGTCATTCCGACCGAAGCCCCCGTGCTTTCGTACTTGTGCCTGCGTTACCCCTGTTCTTGCTTTCGCAGAAAAACACAGGGGTGCAGGCAAGAAAGCCCACGGGGGCGAAGCGGCCTGCCCTGAGCATAGTCGAATGGGAGGAATCTTCTTCAATAGCTTCGCTGAAGGCGAATCAAAAAGTTAAACTTATTTATTGGAAATGGCACTTGTTTTTCCTAAACCCGCCCTGAGCGAAGCCTGCCCTGAGCGTAGTCGAATGGGTCGAATGGGAGAGCCGATTAAGCTCAATTCAACGATTCATCTTCCAACGTATCAAGGCCCATAATGACATCGTGCATATATACACGTCTTCCGCTTGGTGTGTCATGAGTTGCATAGGTTTTTCCTTGCTCTGAATCATAGTAGGCGTACCAGCTATAGCTGGATAGCCATTCGTAATCCTCGTCATCAACTTTTGCGTTTAGCCCGTTCCCTAACGGTATTTCTTTCATTTTCTGTCCCCTTCCTCAAGGTCTTTTAGATAATCGTCAATAAACTTGAGTTCGGCCTTTTCCATACTCTCGTAGTCTAATTCAAGATTGTTGAAAAGACAAGGGGGTGGCTAATTTTCCCGGCAACACGGCGTTGCTTGCCCTGGAGTTTACCCTGAGCTTGTGCCCAAGGTACGCAGAGAGTTTACCCTGAGTGTAATCGAAGGGAAGGGATATTCTTTTTTTATAACTTTAGTTCACTTTAGTTCACTTTATTATCGTAGGGCGGATATCACGGCTCAGATTATTAAATCCCTTTATGTGGGAATCTGTTCTTGCTCCAAGCCGAGTCCGCATGTCGGGTTTGGCGGAATTAATTCTCATCCTCTTCATAGACAACGAATAGGTACTCCATAGTATCGATTTATGCAGGATGGTGATATGGAATCTTAATAAGCGTTCGCTTCTTAGCCATCTGCCCGCGATGTACATGACAGTAAGCCTCATGGTTATAGATACTTAAGATATGCTTGCAGTGCGGAAACATGCATGTCCTGCCATCAGCCGAAGTCTTTAGTTTTTTTGCCATCGTTACTCCTATTAGGTAAATCACCAAGCAGAAAAGCTCTTCTAAAGGTTAGTTGTCTTCGTCTGGGGCCTAATGATTTCTAATCTTCATGTATTTATCATTATACCAAATTATTGGGCTTTATCAAGCAATCTTGTCTTATTTTTCTTTTTATTTTGGGGCAAACTCCTTGAACAATTCTGTTGTAGTCCTTGAGCCGTTAGCACTCAGCGATTATTACAGTTCGCTAAGGCGGTGTTGGTGGAGTCGTTGCTGTGCTGGGGGGGGTATTTGCCTTTTCCTTTTTCCTTCCAATTAACTAATTCACTAATTAACCAATTAACCCAAAAAAACCCTTTGCTTTTCCCCTTCTTCTGTGTTATTTTACTTCCCTAAATGCGTGAGGCGGACATCTTAAAGAGTGCAGCAAAATAAAAGATATGAAATTCTTTGGCGGGAATTGCAAATTTATGGTTTGATAATGAAATGTATGGCAGAAAAATGGAATGCCCCTAGTTTTGTTATTTTTTAGATGTGATTTATGAAACAAGCTTTTGAATCCAGATTGAATATCCTGCTTTCTGATCTGCTTAATCAGATAGGTGTGGTATCGCATAGTGAGTATATAGGGAGGGGAAGAAAAGATGTAATAATTTATCATCAGGGGCTGGCGATAGTTCTGGAAGGCTCCTACGATAAGCAGGATGCGGAGAATGATGCCAAGCGAAGGGTCGAACAATTAGCTTGTGATGTCGCAGTTGCCGTCCACTATCCTAGGGATTTCTCACAAGATCTTACCGAGGGCGAAATTAGAGACAGACTTAAAGACACCAAATTGCCAGTTAGGGTAATGGTGCCGGAAGACATTTCCGGGACACTGTTGCGGAGATTGCATGAGAGGGATGTAGTAGCCAAGCCTGTGGAAGCTTGGTATGACTTGGACGTAAATCTACTGGCGACTCTAATCCAAGAAATTGCCCAGTTCATAATAAATGAGGAAATGGTGAGTGAAGCTGAGGATGAGGTGGCACGCCTTGTGGAAATGTTTGTCAGCCATCTGTCGTTACACAAGCAGACGGAGACGATTGCAATTAACTTGGATAGCGCTCTTTACAAACTGTATGGATTCAGTATTGGGGAACCAAAGGAAATAAAGGAAGCTATCTTTGCTCAAGCGACACTTGCGTTACTCCTTGGGTCCGTTTATTACGAATCAATCAGATATGCACACAGATTGGATTCTCTTGATAGCTTTGCAAGGGACGGGAATGCTAAGAGAGCCTTAGAGAAGGGAACGCGCGCTATTCTGAAGATCAACTACGAACCAATATTCGAGTTGGTTGAGGACATCCTGAGGGCTTTTCCTACGATGACGAGATCTTTCAGCAAGTTGTTGGATTTGGCTACTGCTATAGCGTCCAGAAGGACTCTACTTAGGAGGGACCTCGCAGGAAAGGTTTACCATCAGGTGGTTGGAGATTGGGCACTTAAGAAAGGATTAGCGACATTCTTCACTCAGGTACCGGCAGCGTATCTTCTGTTGCACATGGCCAAGCCCTCGCTGTGCCGACTTGCTGACTTCGCATGCGGCAGCGGTACGTTATTGGTCGCTGCTTATAGCGCTATGAACTCTCAGCATCGGCTTTCGCTTCTGAAGTCCGGCATAGACAAACATCCGGTAGATATTGAGCGCGATTTTCACAGTGCGTTCATGAAATCTTGCTATGCTTTTGATGTATTGGGATATGCATCACAAATCACAGCCTTGAACTTAGCATTGCACAGCCCCGAGACGCCAATTACAGGCTCGTCACCAACCTACACAATGCCTTTTGGATACAGAGAGGTGGACTCAACTGTGTCACTGGGATCTCTCGAGTTTGCCCGAACAGATATGAAACTGGATCAGATATTCGCTAAAGTTATAAAACGCGGCGTGGGAAAGGAAGAGAGAGACTCGGTTATAGATCTTATGAGGCTTAAGCCTTTTGATTTGATCGTAATGAACCCTCCTTTCTCACGAACAACCGGTAGAGGCGGTAGAAGTGGAGGAGGGTTATTCGGCTTCATCGGCGATAAGTCTGCGAGGAAAAGGGTCTTGTATGACTACAATATGCTCAGAAAGGATGTTAAGGCAAAGCTAAACAGCAAGGCGCGCGAGCTGCTGAAAAAAACACCCTTGGAGGCGTTGGTTAGAGATGATGATCTGCGCCCGTACAGGAATATATGGCAAGCGGGAGAGGGACTAGTTTTTCTTTACTTGGCTGATATCAAGATAGCGTGGGGAGGCAAGCTATGTTTTGTGCTACCAAAGGGCTTACTCAGTGGGATTTCGTGGTTCCTTGCAAGGGTACTCCTGGCTTCGAACTACCACGTTGAGGACGTGATAGTGAGCTACGAGACCAACGGTTATAACTTCTCAGAGTCCACGAGCTTGAGTGAATGCATGGTGATCGCTAGAAAAAAGACAGGAGAACAGGTGTCTCAAGAGGAGACGAGGTTTGTGATCTTGCTGAAAAAACCGAGCACAAGTATGGAAGCGATTGCGTTAGCGAATAGAATCCAGACGAGCAATGGGGAATATGTAGAAGCTGGGAAAGCGAAGGCCTTTACTATCGGCGTTGGGAGGGATGAGCTAGTTGAAAACATAGACAACTGGGGAAGATTCGTTTACCTTCCCAACGTAAGGATGGTTCAAGAGATAAAGAATATACTTAACGGAGACCTTAGGATAGGGAAGCGAAACGCCAGAGTCCCGGTGGTAAGACTAAATGAGATTATGACTTCAATAGGCGTCGACGCACATCGTTTCATGGATACTTTTGAAGTGATAGATACTGGTCTTACCGTAGGTGGACCTGTACCGGGAAGCTTTCGGATGCTGAAAGGAGGGGAGGAAGCACGAAGGCGAACGATGAGGACGTATCCAAACGCCTACGCTCTTCCGATTATTCCCAGAGGGAGAGCCATTTTCGAAGAGATAGGTGGGACCTTGCTTATTCCAGACAGGATCAGGTTCAACACCGCTCACGTGATTTCGATGGTGTCTGACGAAAAAGTGATCTCGAACATTTTCTACGCTGTGCGACTCAAAGAAGAAACTGTAGAGAAAGTGCAGGCTCTTTGTTTATGGTTAAACACAACATGGGGAATACTGACGTGCCTCTCGAGTAGAGAAGAAACACACGGGGCATTCATACGACTAAAAATGTCTCATTGGAGACTTCTGCCGGTGCTGAATGTCGGGATCTTGGGGGCCAAGAAACTCGGACTCCTTGCGGGTCTATTCGATAAATTCAAAGACGTGCGATTATCAAGAATTCCAGAGCAATACGGTTCCAGGGGAAAGATAGATATGCGGCGCCTTGAATTGGACAAATCTTTCCTGGGGATCATGGGTATAAAAGCCGACCAGAGCGACCTTATGTCACTTTATTCGGAAATCGCTCAATCGTTAGTTCAGTGGATAGGTGCTTGAGTTCCCATGTAGAAGTTAGGGACATTCACGAATTGTGGTTCCTTAAGGGTTTGATGCGTAGAAACCTCCCCTATCGACAAGAGGGGCGTCCAAAAAAAGTTCTTTTTTGGCCATTTTTTTTTGACATTGTTTGTAAATACGTTAAAATATACGCATGTTTGCCAGCAGGCTAACATAAACCGCCAGCAGGCGCCGGTTATAGCGGAGAACCGCACGTTTTCGTATCAGCAGGTACACGCCAAAAAGCATTCTATGGCAATAAAGCCAGGCAAAACATGATTATGAATATAGTTACGAAAATTCGTGTTAATTCGTGGTCAAATTCTCTTTGTGCCTTAATGCCTTTGTGGATATGCCCTTTTTCCTCTACAAATGTAGAGGATTCTCTACAAATCAGCCTTTTTATGCAAAACAAACCCAATTTCCGAAAGGCCGAAATGAACGTAAATATCTTTTCAACAAAGGCTTATGAAATATTTATCCCGCTGGCGGGTCAAAAAAACAAACCCAATTCAAACCCAATCAAACCCAATTTAAAAAGAGCCAAAATGAACACAAATTCATTTATAATAGAGGATTACAGAAAAAAAGATGATTTCGTAGTCCGAATAAACAAACCCAATTCAAACCCAATTTCCGAAAAGCCCAAAATGAACGCAAACGTATATGTTATAGAGGATTATGAAAATGAAACCGCCTTCCGGCCCAAAAAAACAAACCCAATTCAAAGCCAATTTTTTCAGTTGACTTACATACCAACGCAGTGTAGGATAAAGTAATAAACCATATAAGGACAAAGGCCATGAGCAAATCAAGAGCATTCACACTAATCGAACTCCTCGTTGTGATCGCCGTCATTGCTGTTCTGATGGCTATTCTAATGCCGGCATTGAATTTAGCCCGGGACCAGGGGCGCAAGATGGTATGCTCCAACAACCTCCATAGTATAGCCTTGGCCAACCAGCTATACGCAACCAATTTTGATGACTGGGGCGTGCCTTGCCGTGATTCCAGCAACCCAGGGGGTTCTATATGGACAGGCAATCCCGATTTCCGGAAATACATTGGCTACGAGGGAGCCGAAGAGGTCCCGGATCTATCCTCCGTTCAAACCCCCAAGAAATACAAGTGCCCCAGTGATAAACAGAAAGCCTGGGCGCACGCGTATGACATTGAAAGTGGCAACGAACGGGGGACCCTTGTCAGCTATGGCTTCAATATCGAAGACTGGTATCCCTCGGTAGGTCAGCCCTCATGGACTGCCACCATGGACCTGACCAGGTTGGCTTACAAGATGTCCACCGTCAAACAGCCGGCACGGAAACTGCACTTCAACGAAGCGCACGACTGGTGGAGTAAGTGGCGGGGTGCCAATTACATCGACGGTTGGGATGTATTGGGCCAGCAGGGCACTGTCAATGACTACAAGGCGGCGGGATGTGGCGGTCCTACCATGTATCGCCATAACGACTCTGCCAATCTCGCCTTCTATGACGGCCATGTCGAAAGCTGGCATAAGAGCAAACTATGGATACCTGAGCACGCCACACAGAGACCATACCAACCCGGCATCTGGGTCGTTAAGAGAGAGACCTGGGAAGAAAATGGCGGCGGCTTGTAAAAGCCGTTGAATGGGTCATAATTTATCAAAGGATAAATATAGACCTTCAATGAAAAAAAGACTCTGATAAAGCTATCAAAGATCTATTTACGCCAGGTTTCCCGCCAAGTCGCTCAGACAAATTTCATAACTACATTTTTTTATAGGCTTATGAAAACCTGCCCTTAGAGCTTTACTCTTATCTTTTTGGTTTTATCAGGCGCAATGCTTCGGATACCTTCGAGGATTTTCATCTTGCCGGTATCCAGTTCGCCGACCTTGACCGTGTACTTGCCTTTTTTGAAGACCTTGGGCCTGTACGAAGTTCCGTTTATGCGAAGGGTATAGACTATTTCATCGTTTGACTCATCAATTACCTGCACGGCTGGATTTTTCATACCGCTGACTTGGATAGTTGGCAGATAAGCCACGGCCTTGCGCCCATAGTTGTCCTCTTGTTCAATAGTCCTGGGCCAGCCGGGATATTGTTCGGCATTCGGTGACGTAATATCCACATTTCTGGGCCAGCATTCGATTGTGATTTCTCTGGTCTTCTTATTGAATTTGACAATCCCGAAACCGGCCGCTCTGGTCGTTAACGGGTCGTGATTCCTCTCGGGACTGGGATTGGCAACTGCGAGCATATTGATTTTATTTCCCAGGCCATCAAGGAATTCGCCTAAGTATTCGGGTGCACCTGGTTCGCGGTTTTTGCCCGGCTCAAGAGGTACCCACCAGCGTAAATAAAGATTGGCTATCGACGGCACACATACTGAATAGACTGCGTCGTTCCATTCATCAATACCGTGATGAATAAATGTACCGAGATGTTGGTCACCGCAAATGTGAATAGCAAATGCTTTACGCATTTCGTATAAGGCTTTGTTTCGTCCTGTTTGTGGCCAGCCGTTACAGTCGAGGTCGACAAATAGCCGGTAGTCGTACTTTCCGTGCAGGTGTGCTCCTCCGCAAAAGACGGTCTGAGACAGCACTGCCTTCATATCGCAGTCGTGCCAGTCCGCAGCCCATGACCGCAGAAACTTCAACTGACGTTCTCCCAATAACGTGACACCGGGGACATCTAAGCTCTTCGGGTCATAATCGGGCGTAATGACATGGTCGGGCCGCGGCCCTAATTGGGGAACAAGCCCCTCCGGACCCGATTTGAATTTCCTGTCCTCAATGATGGCGAAGCTTACTCCGCCCACTGTCAGAGAGGTGTAATACACACCTATACCCCGTTCTACCGGAGTAGGGTCATAAGGGTCGGGCAGATGGCTGGTTTGTGCCCGTTCAACTTCTTTAACATATTCGAGCGGTGCAGCGTATCCTCCATCGGGGCCGGCACGGGTATGTGATACTTTACCTCCCGCACCCCACAAATTGGCATGACCGACGTCATGGTCGTCGGGTATTGTAACCGTCGGAGTATTGCGAATGATATCTCCGAAATCTCTGCCGAATTTGAGCCAGGCGGCATAATGCCTGTTGTGGTCATAGACCTGGTCTCCGGAAAAGAAGAGAAAGTCGGGTTTTAGCTTTTTGAGGTTTTCCACTATATCTATTTTGGGTATGTCACCGCCGTGATTGGGATTTATTGAGTTGCCCGTAAATGCGGCCACGACAATGGTATCTTTATCGACCGGATCTTTTCGGATGATGCCGGTATAATATGCCTCCTTGCCGTGTGCGACGCGATATTCAATATCTTTTGTAGAATCCCAGTTCTCTACGCGGAAGGTCGCTGTCCAGCCTTTCTCGATTACCTGCTTTTGGGCTATTTGTTTCCATCCCCCACCTTGTTTAATTTCAAGCCGGACTATCCTGTCCTCATCTTCCTCCAATGGATACAACTGGGCGGTCATCTTCATAATATTGTTTTGCACGGTGTAAAGCGCAAAACAAATAACCTTGTCCCTGGAAACTTCAGGAATCTTCAGGAGTTGAGCGTTAGCCGTACTCATCATCAGAATGGTTATTAGAATCGTTGTAAGTACTTTTGATTTTATTGAGTTCATTTCTAATCCTTTCCTGTTTATGTTACTATTTTCACTCGTTCATAATTATCAATCTTTAATCAAATACGGCTGTTCCGGCAGCTCGCGTATCCAGATGTTGCGAAAGCGCATAGGGTTGCCGTGGTCCTGGAGTCTGATTCGGCCCTCACTATGGGGACTGTACCTGGCTTTTCTCTTGTGTGATGTAGTGCCCTCTATCTCAAGGTTATTATGGACAACAACGCCGTTGTGCAGCACGGTAATGCGGGCCTTGCGAATACAGTTGCCCTCTTTATCGAATATCGGGCGAAAGAAGCTGATATCGTAACTCTGCCATTCACCGGCTTTTCGACAGGCATTGACCATCGGCGGATTCTGGCCGTAAATCGCAGCGGCCTGACCATCTGCATAAGTCTTGTTGTCTTCATAGTTGTTCTCAGTGTATGAATCGAGTATCTGTACTTCGTACTTGTCCATAAAGAACACACCGCTGTTACTGCGCTTCTGGTCGGTTATCCTCGGGTCAACGCCTTCCGGCGTACACCACTCGATGTGCAACTGGCAATTGCCGAATACTTTTTCCGTATGAATGCCCCCTGCCTTTTTGGGGACCTCCATATAATAATCATCTATTATCTTCCATTTTGCTTCGCCGCCCTTATCACTTTTCCATTCTGAAAGGTCTGTACCGTCGAACAGGACAATCGCATCGGACGGCGGCTGGCCAAATCGCTCGGCAGGAGTGATAACCGGCGGATTCTTACGTTCCCTGTCGTGTACGGCGTACTTCTTAATTTCCATTGCAGCGTAGCCGCTTACACCTAAAACCGTTGCCACCAAAAGCAGGCAAACAACAATCTCCATTCTCCGTAGCAGGCCTGCTGCGAAGGATGAATCCGTCAGTTTTGCTCTTGTTTTCATAACTTGCTCCTCTGATTCTGTTGTTACTTGAAATCTCCTCAATAGCCCAGCGCCCGGTTACGCCGCCGAGCTTATATTTCTGACATAATACACGAATTGGGCGGAAAAAACCACTTTATTTCTTCCTTCGTAATTATATATCTTATAGGAGAATCTTCTCTTCGTCTGGGTCGAACCGCGCGACTTTGCCCTGGCGCAAACCGAGCATACCCATTTGTAATGTCGTTTGCACATAGTATGCTAAATCCATTGGGCTAAGAGTCTGCTGCTGACGCGAACGGCAGCAGTCGAGGAATTTCTGCCAGTATCCTACGAAGTCTTCCCCGTGCTCTATGGTGAAACGCTGGGGCTTTTTCTTGGAACCTTCCGCGGGCATAAAAACGATTTCGTTCTTTTCGATTGTGAGCGTGCCGTCCCATCCTCGGATAACCGGCAAACGGTTTCCAGCACCACGACACGCGGTTGTCGCATAATTATTTCCCTGCGTTCCTAATACCGCAACTGTGATATTCTCCGGGTAATCGATGAGCATATTAAACGTATCGGGTATCTCACGCTCTTGATAGCGGAACTTGCCGCCGGTTGCTACGACCGTGCTGGGCATACTAACTCCGAGCATAGACAGCATCGGCGTCAGACTATGCGGAAATAAATCCGTCGAAGGCCCGCCTGCATAATCCTCGTACATCCGCCAGCGGAAGAATCGGCTCACGTCAAAGGGACGCTTAGGCGCATCGCCGAGAAATCCCTGCCAGTCCAGCTCAGAACCGGGCCTGGCATTGGCGTTGTCAATTGGCATCCCGCGCTCACCCCAGTCGCCTACACGGAAATAGCCGCACTCGGCGTGAATTGGCCGGCCAATTAAACCGTCAGCAATCAGGTTCTTCATTTGCCTCCAGGCCGAATCATACATGCCCTGCGTGCCGAGCTGGAAAACCCTGCCGCTTTTTTTCACCTCTGCCGCCAACCGCTTGGTCAGCTCGAACTGACGCCAGTGCGTTACCGGCTTTTCGCAATAGACGTCCTTGCCTGCCCGGACCGCGTCAATCGCCTGATAGCCGTGCTGATGGTCCGGTGTGGCGATGCAGACGACATCGACATTCGCATCATCAAGCAGTTCCCGATAATCCATATATCCCTTGGCGCCGTAGCCTTTCGCACGTTGTTCCATTCGTGGTTTGTAAACGTCACAAACGGCGACAATATCTATTGGTTTTTTTGCCTGTGTCTTGAGCCAGTGAACCACATTAAAGTGAGCACCGCTTCGACCGCCGCACCCGATGAAGCCAACTCCGATACGCTCGTTGGCGCCTTTGCCGATGGCACGTTTCGCAGATGTACCTGCAACTGTAACCGTCGCCGCAGCCACACCGGCCTGACGAATGAACTGCCGACGCGTTAGATCGTAATTTGTCTTTTCCAGTGATTTTTGTTTATCACGCATAGCTTTCTCCTTAATTCAGTTTGCATTATTACTTAGTTTCTGTTGCGGAAACAGTGTGTGTCATTCCCGCGAAAGCGGGAATCCAGCTTTTTCGTTCTGGAGCCCTGCTTACGCAGGGGTGACATCGTCGGTCTTTGTTTTCCGCGACAGATACTATTTATTTTTGACCCACCAATTATAAACCTTTTCGATTTGTTCGTTTTCGACTCGATTGTCCCATACTGCCACGGCGTAGCGCAATATCAGCGGTTTATCAGATGTTACCTTCAACGGCTCTCTGTGCAGATTCAGCGTAGCTGAAAGGTAAGCAAATGGCTTGGTCATAGTAAACCACTGTGTCGGATGACGCAGATTATTCGGATGACCGAACATAACAATGGTAACAGGTTTGCCGTTCGCCCCCGCGGTATAAGCGCACCACCTCGCTCGCATAAGCCGTTCGTCACCCCGCACGACATCGCCGCTCTTACCCTCGGCGTTTCGGAACTGACCGCCAGTATCCATCGATTTCAAAAAACGCATACCCAAGCCAAAGTAATGGGAGCCGGTAAGCGTCGCTGCTCCTTTTCCGGATGGCACGGCAAAGCTGGATTGCCAGCTCAAAAGCGTGGCCTTAAAGTCGTTTAATTGACAGACTTCGATTGTCCGATACTCTTTGAGTAACAATTCCTGATTGCGAGGATTGACCCAGTCGAGTTGTTCCGTAAAGCCCGCGAGAGGAATATCAATGCGCTTGTCGATTCTTGTGTTGGTAAAGCAACGGTGCACCTGACGTCCTGGTGCCTGCTGCTCTTCCCAGAAATTCACGCCGTCCACGGCGACCGCAAACATCAATGCGTGATGATGAAGATGGTCGGCAGGCGCATCACGCAGAACGTTAATCCCGCCCGGCGAGAACAACCGGTCCACACAAGGCTTATACGGAACGTCCCTGTAACGGTATCGCAGCAAAACCCGTTCATCACTGTAAACCGATACCGTGTTCTCCTGCATCTCGACACGCATCGGATTGGCTGCCAACGCGGGCCTCAACAGGCCCGAGATTGCAGAGCCGACGCAAAACCAGAGTATGACGCCGCACTTCAACCTCCCCATAAGATTTCTCCTTTCAGTTGTTTTCAACTTCAACCGGCCGCCCAAGTGCACCCAAGCTTATTTGGCACGCCGGCACCCGGCCTCATTCAATTAGTATATTTCACAGTTCCGGACTCATTAACGGTATAGCCCCACTTTTTGATGTAGTCCCAGCCGGAGAGAAACTCGTCATTCGTTTCTTTGAGCTTTTGTGATAAAAGCCCCTCCAGCTTCTTTTGGAGCTTGCTATACTTTGGCTTATTGCAAAGGTTGTTGAGCTGGTACGGGTCCTTTTCGTTGTCATAGAACAACCACGGGCCGTTCAAGTCGCGCACGTAGGTATAGCGCCGCGTGCGCAGGCCTCGATATTCCCGGCCTCCGCTTTTCCTTGTCCACTGACCGAACGGCGAAGGGCAGCTAATCAGGGCCGCATTGTCCGGTGGCTGGACCTTGCCTCGAACGACGTCGCTAAAGTCGGTGCCTTCGACGGTATCAGGTATCTCGATCCCGCTTAGCCCCAGCAGCGTCGGCATAATATCGGGGGCGTTTATCGGCATATCAATTGTTCTTCCCTTTCCGCCCGTCGCAGACGGATAGCGCAAGAGGAACGGAACCCGAATCGACTCGTCCCACGGTCTTTGCTTTTTCATCTGACCGCGGCAGTGCAGCATGTCCCCGTGGTCGGAGGTGAAGACAAAGATAGTATCTTTCTCCAACCCAAGCTCCTTCAACGTTCCCAACAGCTCTCCTATGCAGTCATCAAGCGCCGCAATATGCGCATAGTACCCGGCAAGGTTCTTTTTTGCCTGGGCCTGCTGGTCTTGGGGGACATTGGTACGCAGCGTCAATTTCGCCGGGTCGAACATGTCCCTGTACTTCTGAGGCGCAGTGTGATAGGGCGCGTGGGGCGGCCCCCACGAGAGAACCAACGCAAACGGATTGCCACGGGCATGTGCGCGAATATACCGCTGGGCCTCGCGGGTCTGGGCGATTGAATCGTAGCCTTCCCACTTGAGCTTCACGTTATCGTCGGCGTAATAGAAAGAGTTGTTGTAATTATGCGTACAGTCCAAGACCTTCCAGAACTCAAAACCTTGACGGCGTTCTCGCGGGATAAAGGAGCCCCTTCGATTCCCGTCCAGATGCCACTTGCCGATATAGCCGGTTTCGTAGCCGGCCCGGCTATATGCCTGGGCAAGTGAGACGGCCTCGTTATTCAGGAGCAGGTCGTTCAGGAACACGCCGTGAGTCAGCGGATACCGGCCCGTCATCAAACTCGCACGATACGGACTGCAAACAGGACAGCCGGAAACCGCATGCTTCAAATTAACGCTCTGGCCGGCCAGCTTATCGAGGTTTGGTGTCTTAACGTCCTTGTTTCCCGCATAGCCGGTCGCCTGTGCGCGCCACTGGTCGGCAAAAACATAAACGAGATTTGGTTTTCGCCTGGACTTTGCGCCGAAAAACTGTGCTACGGTACATCCCGCCAAACCCGGCCCTAAGAAAACCGAAGCTACTCCAAGCCCGGTTGTCTTCAGAAACTCTCTTCTTTTAATATGTCTTTTTTTCATAAGACTTCCCCATAAATCATTTTAAACTATCTATCTGTTCACGGACCGCAGGCCACTAAATTCGGCTCACTTAACACTGCCCACAATTACTACATCAACTCTTTGAGGTGGCCGATACTTCGTTCGTCTTGCTCTAACATACTACATTTAGTTTGCAATGCTCGGCTGCCTTTAGATGTGTTCCACCTTGATACCGGCGAGATTGCAGTAAGCCTTGAATTCCTGTTCCAGCTTGCCGTAGATGAACAACTGGTGGAAACCCTTTGTATCGCGCGAATCGGCCACACCATCCAGCTCAATTTCAACCGCAGTGCGGCAACAACTACAAGGCGGCTGTGGAATATTTGATAACACACGTCCCGTGCCGAGGATGATCTTCTCCGGACCCTGGAACTTCATTACCGTCACTTCCTGGCCAACACGCCAGAGAACCTGAAGGGCAACGCCGGTGCCGGTATGATAGTGACGAAGAATGTAAGGCGCCCTTGTTGGCTTGCTGAAGCCGTCGAGTTTAGTAGCCGATGTGCAATGGGCGCCCATCAGCGTGTTATTCACGGTGTTGGGAGCAGGGTCCTGCATAAAGCCGGGCCGCTCGAAAAGAAGATGCGTCAGCCGCGAGGAAATGGCGGCGTTCCAGTCGGCCTCGCAGGCTGCGACGATGCCTTCATCGCGGAGACGGGAGAAGGCCATGCAGGGTGGCCGGTGGTAGATACTGGGCTTACGCAAGCAATCTATTGAGATGCCCTGGCAGTTCTCAGCAGCCATCAATTGGCGGCAGACAACGTAGTTTTTGGCAGCCTCAAGAATCTCTTCTTTACTCGGCCCTAAAATATTCTTAGCGTTTTTGGCGTAGAAGTCGGCCATGGCACGAACTTCATCGCTCTGCTGGGCCTTCTCGAAGCCTTCATCGAAGCGTTCCAAAGGGATGTAATGCAGGGTCGTTCCGATAACATCCAACTTGCGGTCCTCGGTCTTACTGCCTTTAACAATACAGAGGCGTGTGTTCTTCATCTGCCAAATTGTTGAAAGCATCCGCAGGGCGAATCCCAGCCAATCAACATCCTGCGTAGCGCCGACGAATGTTTTCGCAACATTGCGGGTGGCTTGAAGCATGCCGGTAAAGGCAGTCATATTGCTATAAACGACAGTGGGAATGTCGCCACGGTTCTGGACAAGGTGGTTCACATCCTCCCACTGGAAAAGTTCCATAGCCACGATGATCAGGCCGTCGGGCGGCGCCTTTTTGATATGCTTGAGGTAGGCGTTCACTGCGCTGCGGTCGAAAAGCGGCTCGTCCTTAACGTCGAGGTGCACATCGAGCTGCTGGGCGGCATCGGCAAGAACCTTCGTGAACATAGCCTGGCCTGCTTTAAAGTCGAAGTCACCACCGGGCCAGCTTATGACACGGGGAACCCGCAGGCGAACGAACACTACGTTAACGACAGCCTTGTTATTGGACTTCGGCTCGGCAGCAAAAAGAGACGAGGCGAAGTCGAACAGGCCCATCTCTGTGGCCGCCGCAAACGCACCTGCCGTTGCAAGGAAATTGCGACGATTCAGCATAAGCGGACAGCCGGATTTGACACGCATTTCGTTAGTTTGCATTGTAATCACCTAACCTTCCTTTATACTTGATTCCAATCTTTGTTAAATCTATTCAATTAAAAGATAAGTATGATGCTCTATACCAGTTTTTTGAGGTAGTTTATGCTCCGTTCGGCTTGTTCCACAGTGCCACACTCGACACTCAATACAATATCACGAGCCACGCCTTTGCATATCTCGACCACTTTTTTCCAGTCGATAACTCCATCGCCGCATGCGCAGCCGGCCGGCGTACCTGTTACCTTGCCCCGTTTGTCCTCCGATTGCTGCACCGAAATATCTTTGGCGTGCAGATGTACCAACCTGTCCTTAACCCGCCCAAGCCACTCGATAGGGTCATGACCACACAGGTAACTGTTGCCGGTATCAAAGTTAATTCCGATAGCATCAGAATCAACCAGCTCATAAATCCTGTCCAGACCATCAGGGTGCTGGCTATACTGCTGATGTGGCTCAATGCCGAGCAAAATGCCGTGACTTTCGGCAACTGCTGATGCTTCTTTAAGAACATACCGCATCAAAACATGGTCTTCTTCTTCCGTGGTCCAGGCCGGTTTCGGACCTTCATCCGTATTGACCACCGGAGCACCACATTCCGCTGCGAAACGAATCGCCTGCTTGAGGTATTCGGTACTCACCTCCGGCTTACAAAGCGGCGTATGCGACGATAAGCCGGAAAGCTTAACGCCGCTTTTCTCGCAGGCCCGCTTGACACGGTACGGGTCGTCTAACAATGAAACACTTTGGTAGTAACCCGCTTCACTGAGCAGCTCCCGCCCCCAGTGAACCCACGGCTCAATATATTCATAGCCTAACTCCGCTGCCTTTTCTACGGCCCATTCAAATGGCTTGTCGGCATGCCGTACAAACTCCATATTGACCCCAATAGACAAATTTGACATTTTACGATCTCCTTAATGGCCAGTAGTAATAGTCACCATAATGCCCGAATTGCCCTTTAAGCGCAATTGACTCTTGAGACAGCCGTCCCTTTGTTGGCGTCCCTTTCTGTCCGTCACGCCTGTTAGAAGCGTGCTTTCAGCATAATACACGAATCAGCAGCTCAAGTCCAATCCATCTTGTAAAGATTTTGTCCTCTGCCACCGCGTTTTAGTTCGCGAGCGTTTTCGTCGTCGATTTGAGTCAACCGCCAACAAGTACCGGGCGAAACTAATCGAGACCTACGGCGAAAAGAAAAGGCAAACAGGTGCGCTGTGCCGAGGCGTTCGAGGTCTGTGAATATGGCCGCCGGCCATCCGCCGCTGAACTGAAAAAGCTCTTTCTATTTTTCGAACGATAAAATTTAAATCCCGCACTTATTGAGTGCTAACTCACGTCTAATTAGTGCGGGATTTGATAGCTTGGAAGGGTGGCAGCCTCAAGCGCAGCGTGGCACGGCCTTCCAGGCCGTGAATAATATAGTAAGCACGGGCAGGATGCCCCTGCCACGCTTGGGGATGGATTCCCGTCGTCATTCCGAGCGCAAGAGCCTGCCCTGAGCGCAGTCGAATGGGAGGAATCTATTTAAAACTGCTTACCTCGCACGAAACCTGTCCCGGGAGGGTAGGGTGCGATATTTCGCACCACTTTGACTTCTTTGAATCGTACGTTTGGCATTCCTGCGCAGGGCCTGCCCTGAATAAGCCGAAGCCCTGAGCGCAGCCGAAGGGGAAGTCGAAGGATTTATTTGGTGGGTTCTCTTGGGCCGGGTATCATGTGCCCCAATTTGCAGGAGGTTGTTTAGCCGTCGTCGGCACGACGACGCCACAATGTCATTCCTGCGGAAGCAGGAATCCATATTTAGCCCCCAAATTTATTTGGGGGTCAATTAAAAAACAAACCCTGCCACAGCCAGGGTTTGCCTTATTGGTTGAGCAAAGCCTGCCCTGAGCGTAGTCGAATGGGCCGAAGCGAAGCGTAAGTCCAGCACTTACAGCGTTAGTGCTGGGCAAAACTCAGACCGCATCAGCACCCACCCGGCCAGTCGAATTGCCCAATTAACCCCGTCAGGCTGGATGAGATTTATCGCAAGTCGAGAATAACTATTTGTGCTTGACGGGGACGGCCATAATCTGGTACACTAAATATCAATCAGCTTAGAGGAAACATCCTGTCTGGTCAATTCGATTCGTTGGGTTCGGCACCTTCGAGTATCCCCTCGCCGTATTGCGTTCGCCACATCAGAAAAAACCAAAATATACCCCTCCCTGTTACTCACTATTTCTAACTGTAGGGCATTCTAAACGCTGTCACCCCTTCTATTCGGCGAAAAACGCAGAAATCCTACTATACCTTATTAATTTTCTCGTTTTTGGGAGTTTTTCTCTTGACAAACTTGTCTCAATCGCGCAGACTATTTTCAGGAAACAATAGCGAAGCTGCGTAGTCTCTACAATTGACAATCTGCTCTGAATGTGTGCTTATACTTCGTAGTTTTTTGGAGGAAAAGTCAAAATGGCGTTCAAGCAGAGAGATTTTCGTAAAGACAAACCTAAGCCGCTAAATGTGCGCACAATCAGCAACATTAAAAATATTAACAATTTTTCCAAAGGAGAAAAAGATGAAAACGACAAGAATGTTAGCAATTTTAGTTTTGGCATTGGGCCTAACTACCGAGGTTGCAAACGCAGATTTCACCTTCGGCGAACCCACGAATCTGGGGCCACCTATCAATACTTCGTCTGGTGATGCTCCAAGTTGCTTCTCATCTGATGGCCTGGAACTCTACTTTACCTCTGATCGACCCGATGGATCCGGTAGTTGGGACATATGGGTTACGAGGCGCGACACGATAGACGACGAATGGGGCACCCCCATGAATCTTGGGCCACCGGTCAATACCGGGCAAGAAGATGCCTGTGCGAGCATCTCGGCCGATGGCCTGTCGCTCTTCTTCCACTCCGATCGACCGGGTGGGTTAGGTTATACCGACCTATATGTGACGACGCGGGAAACGATAAACGACGACTGGGGCACGCCGGTGAATCTCGGACCACCGGTTAACACGTCTGGCCAGGCGCACGCACCGCGGCTTTCTACCGATGGGCTGGAACTGTACTTTAGCTCTTACAATCGGCCCGGCGGGTACGGTGCTGCCGACATATGGGTAACCAAACGAACAAAGGTAAACGATCCATGGGGACCTCCAATTAATCTTGGGTCAGTGGTCAACAGTTCGGCTGACGAGAATTTTCCTATTATCTCAGCCGACGGTCTGTCACTCTATTTTTCCGAGGATTACTGGGGGCCATACCGGGCCGGTGGATTCGGCGATATAGACATGTGGGTAGCAACTCGGGCAAGTGTCAATGACCCGTGGGAAACTCCTCTGAATCTTGGTCCTATAGTCAATAGTGCAAGTCTCGATTGTGGAGCTCTAATCTCACCCGATGGATCTATGCTCTACTTCTGCTCAGAACGACCTGGCGGATTTGGCGGGACTTGGGGCGACATATATCAGGCACCCATCATCCCAATCGTCGACTTCAACGCGGACGGTATTGTCGACTCTGCAGATATGTGCATAATGGTTGACAGCTGGCACACGGACAACTCACTCTGTGATATTGGCCCGACACCTCTCGGCGACGGCATAGTAGATATCCATGACCTGATCGTCCTTGCTGAACATCTATTTGAGGAGCCTGGATTAATCGCATACTGGAAGCTGGATGAGACAGAAGGCGATATAGCATCTGACAGCGCTAACGATAATGATGGTACTGTATATGGAGACCCGGCCTGGCAGCCTGAGGGCGGTATGGTAGATGGTGCACTGGAGCTTGACGGAATCGATGATTATGTCAACACGCCCTTCGTGTTGAACCCTGCGGATGGTAAGTTCAGCGTATTTGCCTGGATTAAAGGCGGCGCTCCAGGCCAGGCCGTTTTGTCGCAAATCGGCAGCGTGAATTGGCTCTGTGCGGATTTATTAGAAGGTAACTTGATGACCGAGCTAAAGGGTGCTGGCCGGGTCACCGCCCTAATGTCCAATTTTGTAATCACCGATGGCCTCTGGCACCGGATAGGTCTCGTGTGGAATGGTTCGTACAGAACGCTTTACGTTGATAACGTCGCCGTGGTTGAGGACATACAGGCTAATTTGGTGGGCTCAGAAAGCGGTCTGTACATTGGCACCGGCAAGGCTATGGAACCGGGGTCCTTCTGGTCCGGCCTGATTGATGATGTTCGCATTTACAAACGGGCCGTGACACCATAAAGTGCTACTACAGGTAGGGTGCGATGAATCGCACCAATTATGGGAGGGAAAAACCAGGAGGGGAAAATGGGTCAGGAGCATTTTCTTACAAAATCCTAATGTTCTCCCTGGGGGACGCCTTACGGTGAAAACCGGCGGGCCTTCGGCCAGTGTTTGCTGTCTTTTGTCATTTGAGGTTTGGATTTTTTTAGATCTTCGGATTTACTGCTTATCTTCTATCCGCCCTCCGTCTTCTGTCTTCCGTCCTCTGTCCTCCGTCGTCTCGCATCCAGCATCCAGCTTTGTAGCATGAAAAAGCTCGTAGTCATTTGACTATGGTTCGTTTCCCAACCTTTCACCGGCCGGAGCATGAAAAAGCTCGTAGTCATTTGACTATGGTTCGTTTCCTAACCTTTCACCGCCTGGAGCGTGAAA
>CAYQKF010000036.1:0-41095 GCA_964417935.1 uncultured Pirellulales bacterium | reverse complement strand
GTTTGTTTTGCATAAAAAGGGTTGATTTGTAGAGGGTTCTCGACAGATGTAGAGGTGCCGAGGACAGTTGACAGACGATAGACGATAGACGATAGACGACAGACGACAGATGACAGATGACAGTTGCTAATCTCTGAAACATAAATCCGAAATCCTAAGCCCTAAATCCTAAACAAATCCAAATTACACAAAATTAAATGTTCAAAACGGTTCCCTGCCTAAGGCATGCAGGGATTCGGGCCGGCTGGCTCTAAGTCCTTGCTGCGCTGCAGCTTACGACATGCAAAATGAAATGTCATCTTCGCCTGCGTGCGGTTTATGTTTGCCTGCTGGCTAACATGCGGGTATTTTAACATAGATTCAAACAAAGTCAACAAAAAAATGAATAAAAAACACTTTTTTTAGCCACAGAGAACGCAGAGAATTTTTTAGACAGGATTGACACTGTTTTTTTTAGACACGGATTGACACGGCGCGGCCTCGGGCTTCGCCCTTTGGCCGCAACCAAAAGATTAAAGAACGGCTCTTGCGAATCCGGCGAATGTTTTTCGCCTCCGCCTTTCTTTTCGCCGCCTCAGTTTCTTGCGAAGGCGGCGAAAAGCGGACTACGGCGAAAAACAAAAGACCAAAAGTTCCTTTTTGAAAAAAGTCTCATAACATATTAAGAATAAATAGGTTACAGTTAACAGTTTTAAAAAACACGCATAAAAAACAAGAAGTTGACGGATTGTAGTACAGATTCACACTGATAGTTCAATAGTAAGTAACCGCGGATTGCGCGGATTACACGGAATTCATTATGTTATGTTGTCATTGCGAGGTCGACAGGCCGTGGCAATCTCAAACCTGTCCCCGCGTCTTACTCGCAAAAAAAGCGAGTAGTGGGGGGTTTTTTCTTGATAATTTCACTTCAATTGAGTAAATTTCTCATTACTGAGCGAGTACATCTTTGATTAGAGGTTCATGTTTTAGGCGGTTGTTGGGCCCGCCGTAGGCGGATCTGCGACTCTTGGCGGGCTAATATTTTGAGAATCAGGTGTGGCGTTGATTTAATAGGTGACTGTCCCTAGTTTTTTCCAATAGGTGACTGTCCCTAGTTTTTTCCTAGTTTTTTCAGGTGTGGCGTTGATTTAATAGGTGACTGTCCCTAGTTTTTTCCAGGTGTGGCGTTGATTTAATAGGTGACTGTCCCTAGTTTTTTCAATAGGTGACTGTCCCTAGTTTTTTCCCTAGTTTATAGCAGGGGCATTGCACGGCAACAAAAGCGAACCTACGCTTAAGTTGCCGTGCAATCAACTTTTGTTGTTCCGGGGCGGTCGATACACTATGAACATTTCCCATGCTGGAACGGGTAGCGAGGTGTTTTATTTGACTTACACTGCCATGTATATAAGGCAAATGAGAGCTGTCCAAAGTTCTAGGAGTCTGTCCGAGTAATAGCCTTTGAAATTCATAAGTACTTGCAAACGCCAGACTTAAGTATTTTGGGCTAAAAATTACTAAGTTCTTTAATAATAAATAGTTACGTTTTTTGAGAACGAATACTCGGACAAGCTCCTAGTAAGTCATATAAAAAATTGTTTTCAAAAGCATTTGACCAAAAAAAAAGATCTGGTATATTTAAAACATAAAACAAAAGGAATCTGTGGAAATAGTGTGAAGCAATATGATTGGAGAAAGCTGTGTCTACCCTAAAAAAATTTGTTGTTTTCATGTCAGTACTTATTGTCGCGGCTATCTGTTTCTATTATTCAAAGAATAATGCCGAGCGTAGTTCAAAGACAATAAAGTCAGATACTAGTGAAAATGTAGAAGCTGACAAGGGCAGTATGCAGGTCGTTGCTAAACCAGTGATGCTTTCGGAGTCTGTCTCTAAAGAAAAAACTACTAGCCAGGCAGATATGCTAATACAGGACTTAGTCAATGAAAATATAGATGACATGTTGTTCTATGACTGGGGTATTAATGACTTAGCAGATTACGTGTCAATTAATGAAGACAATATACAATCAATACTTGCAGAAATGGACAAGGAGGGGGCCGAAAAGGTGTCGTCGGAACAACTAAGCGAGTTGCTTAACGTGGCGTCGCGTGATATACTTGGTTATAAACACGGGGATCCAAATATGATGCTGTCAAACCTCCTCAGAACTTCCTATACATTCAATGAGGATGTTATAGATACCGCCTATCGAAACAAAATGTTAAAGTATTATGGTTTGCAAGAAGATGAAATACCACAAGATGCAGAGGGTGTGCTAAGGCTTTATCTAATAATGAATTCACAACGCAAGGCGAACCGTAAAAACTTGTATAACGAGATTAGTGCGAGTGCATCCAAATTAAAGTTCTACACCACCTCAAAACCTCCGGAATCCTTACGGAAACAACTCCACAGTTTGCAGGATATATCTATGAAGATACTATGGGATGGATTTGTGTCGCCACTTAAGTTTAGTGTTAGCTATGACAGTTCTCCTGATGAAGTGGCAAGGCAGAATGGGAAGCTTTTATGGGTAGAGGCGAGAATAGTTGCCAGTGACTCGCAAAATAAAAAATACTCAAGGCTAAAGCGATACTATTGGTCTCCTGAGGATAATACTTGGCTTATGATGGATTGGGCATCTTTGCGCGCACGCGAGAGACTTGTTGATGAAATATTCTAACACTATTGAAAACAGTTGTAGGAAATTTGTAACCGTTCACACCAATTGAGGGTGTTTGGTATTGTGCTCGCCGGAACAGAGATTCATTTCAAGTGGTGTCGCTTCCGTCTGTTCTGGGGAGACTATGGGAAAAAATAATGACAACCATGCGTTGGACAAATTAGGGACAGAGGGGCTGTTGAAAAAGCTGATGTTTTTCTTCTGCCTTGCTTTTTGGTCATCCGACAGGATTAAGAAAAGAGGATGTATTTAGCAATTTTTGGTTTGCGGCCGAGGAGTTCGGTGAAGTGGTGAACTAACAAAACTTATGATTAAAAGAAGAAAATATCCCGCACAGTTTGCAGATTTGTTTTCGCGACGTGATTTGTTGAAAAGGGCAGCAATAGGAGCAACTGCCTTTGCATCCATATCTGACTATGCACAGGCTAACTCAGACAAAAGTTCAGAGCAGCTCAAGTTTGATTTTCCAATAGTGGACTATCATGTACATCTGTCCGGAGGATTCAATATTGAAAGGGCCGTTGAGATTTCAAAAAAGCGAGGCATTAAGTTTGGCATAGTTGAACATCCCGGACCTGGCTACAGAATAGTGAATGATGAAGCATTAAAGAGATACATCGATATGCTAAAGAATTATCCTGTCTATAAAGGCTTGCAGCCGGTATATCCTAATTGGGCAAAGGCCTTTTCCAAAAAGCTGCTTTACCAGCTTGATTATATTTTGATGGATGCATTGACATTGCCGGAAAAGGATGGGAGCTGGCTTCGAATCTGGCGAGCAGATACGAAGGTGTCAGATAAAGAAGCTTTTATGAAAAGATACGTAGATTTTAACTTGCAGATTCTATCCAGTGAGCCGGTAGACATATTCGCCTGGCCGACTTTTCTTCCGGCCTGTATCGCTGATGAATATGACGTTCTGTGGACTAATGAGCTAATGCAAAAGATTATTGACGCAGCAGTGAAGAAGGACATCGCAATTGAGATTAACGAACCGGCCAAGGTGCCGAAAATTAAGTTTGTAAAAATGGCGAAAAAAGCAGGGGCTAAATTTACATTTGGAACTGACAGCCGAAGCAATAGGGCGGGTAAGTTTGAATATTGCCTTCAGATGGCAAAGCAGGTCGGCCTGACCAAAAAGGACATGTTTGTACTTAAGCCGGATGGCAAAAAAGCCATCCAAAGAAAAAATAGGGACAGCCAACTATCAATGGTTGGGGCAAGCCCAATTAAATGATTAATGATTATTGATGATTGATTATTTCAGGATATATTTTGCCATTTTTGGTTTGCGGCCGAGGAGCTCGGTGAAGTGGTGAACCTGCTAAACCGGCTACCGTGCTGGTAGCCGGGATGACCCCGCAATAAATTGCGGGGCTAAATACAAAGACAACCCCGCCCACAGGTGGCGGGGCTAACCATTATTTGAGATTGCCTCGGTGCCTTATAGGCACGTAAGTATTTGCTGGCAATGACCGCCTTAGAGTATAAGGCACTCTAACGGGGCAAGCCCCATTAGAGTAAACCCCCGACAGTGCCGGGGTCTAACAAGTATTGAGATTGCTTCGGTGCCTTATCGGCACATAAGCTCTTACCCAACTTAACCTTTACCGGTACACTTTATCCACCAGTCTTCCCACAAAGCAGTCATTTGTTTGACCTTCTGTGGATGTTGCACAGCCAGGTTATTCAATTCCGTTCTGTCTTTTTCAAGGTCGTAGAGTTCCCAGTCAGCCTGGCCGTAGCGGACAAGTTTCCATTTGCCGGTCCGAATGGCTTTGGCCCTGCTGAACTGCCAGTACAGTACATCGTGTCCCTGTCTTTGTCTTCCCTGTAAAATTGGCAGCAGTGATTTGCCCGCGAGGGGCTTGAGTTTCTGCCGTAAGGCATCCTGTGGACTGCCACTGATTTGCTCTGGATAGACAGCCCCGGTCATATCTATAAATGTCGGAAGCACGTCAATGATGTGCCCCACCTGGTCGGTTATGGTGCCCTGTTTGATAACGCCGGGCCAGGAAGCTATGAAAGGCGTACAGGCGCCTCCCTCATAGTCGGTGGACTTGTATTTCCTGTATGGCGCGTTGCTGGCATTGGCCCAGGCCGGGCCTAACGCGCGATAGCCCTCAACAGGTCCGGGTGGGATGTCGGGTGTTGTATCGGGTGTTTCGGGGCAGCCTCCGTTATCAGCGAGAAATAGTACAAGCGTATTTTCCCATTTGCCGAGCGTTTTTATTTTTGCCAATACCTTGCCTATTCCCTGGTCCATACGGTCCACCATCGCGGCGTACACTGCCATTTTCAAATCGGCCTGATCCTTTTGCGAATCACTGAGCGACTCCCAGCTTGGGACACCCTCATCGCGTGGAGAAAGTTTATATTTCGCATCGAGTATGCCCATTTCAATCTGGCGCTTGTAGCGCTGTTGGCGAAGCTTGTCCCAGCCAATTTTGTATTTGCCGCGGTACTTAGCAATATCGTCCGGCCAGGCGTGCAGCGGATAATGCGGTGCGGTATAAGGCAGATAAAGCAGAAACGGCCTGTTCTCGTTCTTGTATTCCTCCAGCCGTTCGATCGCATAGTCCGTGAAGGCGTCAGTGGTGTAGAAGTTCTTGTCTTTGGGGACGTATCCCATAATCACTTTGTCCTCGATGGCCCAGCGACGGGGCGTCTTCTTCTTTCGACCGGGTTCTCCTTCTCCGGGTCTGGCTCTGGTTCCGGGATTCCAGTAGTTACAGCACCCGTCCGCCAGGCCGAAATACCTGTCGAACCCGCGGGTTGTGGGAAGTGGTCTTTGGTGCCATTTGCCGGAGATGATTGTTCGGTAACCGGCAGTGCGTAAAACCTCGGCGAAAGTAGCGCCATATTCCATATTTTGCACGCCAACCGCGTGCTCGTATTGGCCGGTCAGAAGGGACGCCCGTGTCGGACTGCATTTGGCGCTGTTATAAAACTGTGTAAACCGCATTCCGCCTGCTGCCAATCCATCGAGATTCGGCGTCTTGATTTCTCCGCCGAAACAGCCGATGTCGGAGTAACCCAAATCATCGGCCATTATAAGGACAATGTTGGGCTTTTTGCCGGAGTAGCGAGAGCCTCTCTGCGCTATAGCTTTCGAGCATCCGGGTAAAGCCACAGATGCAATCCCAAATCCAATGGTTTTTAGAAAATCACGTCTTGTTTGATTGACTCTATTCATATTATTCTCCTTTTTGTTCAGCCGACGATTGGACATCTTCATTCCGGATGGCCCCAGGCCTTGGGGACCTTAAAATCTTTTGGCATTCGGTTTGGTGGAATATTGGGTTTAACAGCCTCTGCGGCATACTGCTCAAGCCGGCGCTTGAGTTCCTGGAACTTCTGCGGATACTTGTCAGCCAGATTGTTCTTCTCGTATGGGTCCTCCGAGATATTGAAAAGCTCAAAGACTTTTTTATCGACAGGGCCGGTGTTGTTGGCCCCGATGCTGCCATTGTAAACCAGCTTCCAGTTACCCCGGCGAATTGCTCCCGCAGCAGCGGTAACGTTATGAAGTATCTCTTCGTGGGGTGAGGGCCTGCCCTCGGCAATCGTAGGCCAGGCGTCCCTGCCGTCAATTGGTAATGCTTGTTCGAGGCTGGCTCCGGCAAGCTTAAGCAGTGTTGGATACATATCAACTATATGAAGCGGCTCTTTTACAACAGCCCCGGCCTTAATTACACCCGGCCAGACTGCAACTGCCGGCACACGTATCCCTCCTTCATATAACTGTGCCTTTTGTCCGCGTAAAGGGCCATTATCAGCCACACCGCCTACGCCTCCGTTATCTGAACAGAAAATGATTATGGTATTATGCTTCAATCGGCGCTTATGCAATGCTGAGATTATTCGGCCAATCGCATCATCCATACTCGTAACCATCGCGGCATATATGCGCTGTCTTTTGTTCGTTATGTGTTTGTACATATCGATGTAAGGTTGTGTAGCCTGAAATGGTGAGTGTACAGCGTTGAAAGGTACATACAGAAACAGTGGGCCGGAAACATCGTGCTGTTCAATCAAACGTACAGACTCATCGGCAATCAGATTGGTTGTGTATCCTTCTTCTCGCAAAGGCTGGTCATTGCGGTGCCAGTCCAGTCCGCCATCACGAATATGGGTAAAGTAATCGAGCGCTCCGTTATAGTGGCCGTACTGATGGTCAAAACCGCGGGAAGTCGGCAGGTATTGAGAGCTGAGGTGCCCCAGGTGCCACTTGCCGCAAATAGCGGTGGTATAACCGACTTCCTTCAGCGCCTGCGCCAAAGTGCGTTCCTGCAACGGCAGTCCATGCTGGGCCCATGGCCGAACAACTCCAACCTGCAGTCCACAGCGAATAGGATATCGCCCTGTCATAAGACTTGAGCGGGTCGGCGAGCATACCGGCTGAACATAGAATTGGTCGAGTCTTGTCCCTTCAGAAGCCAGCTTGTCGATGTTAGGCGTCTTAATATCGCCACCATTATAGCCAACATCTTTGAAGCCCAAGTCGTCAGCCAAGATAAAGACAATATTTGGCTTTTTGGCAGAGCGGCGAGAGTCTTTCCGCTCAGTAGCTTTTAGGCATCCGGGTAAAGCCACGGATGCAGTCCCCAGCCCTAAGATTTTTAGAAAATCACGTCTTGTTTGATTGAGTCTATTCATATCAGTCTCCATAGTAAGTACAATGTCTAATATTGAATTCAGTTCTCCTGAAGATAATCGGTCCCTTGTCTTTGTCAATAGTAATCGGTATAAAGGGCAATAAAATAATAGAAAATCGGTTAATCGGTATTTTCTGAAGGAGCTTATTTATGCATGCAGGAAAAATCACTCGTCGTCAATTTATCAAAAGCACAGCCGCACTTGCTGGCGCTGTCGTTTTGTCATGCCAGTCCCAACAGATTTCTGAGAGAAAGCTCAAGCGAACGGCTGTAGATCAGGTTACTCTCGGCAAAACGGGCCTAAAGCTCAGCCGGCTGGGCATCGGCACAGGGAGCAAAGGCGGCAGTATTCAGCGAAGCCTGGGACAGGATAGATTCAACAGACTGATACGGTATGCCTACGACCAGGGAATAACTTATATCGATACCTCCGACTCCTACAAGACGCATGAAATGGTCCGAGAGTCGATAAAGGGCCTGCCCAGGGAGAAGCTCTTTATTCAGTCGAAGATGCCCGGGATTCCTGAAAATCCTCTCGATGTGCTTGACCGTTACCGCAGTGAGCTGAATGTAGATTATATTGACAGTCTGCTCACCCACTGTGCCGTTAGTAAAAACTGGGATGAGGAGCGTAAACGAATAATGGATGCCTTCGAAAAAGCTAAGGACAAGGGAATCATACGTGCCCATGGCGTCTCATGCCACAGCATACCGGCTTCGGCCCTTGCCGCACAGCTCGATTGGGTAGATGTGAATCTTGTTCGTATAAATCCCCAGGGCGCACACGTCGATACCCCTGCTGAGCGGTGGGATGCTACGAGTGATATATCTCATGTACCGGCGGTGATGGAACAGATCAGGATAATGCGCAAGAAAGGGCATGGCATTATCGGTATGAAAATCATCGGTAACGGAGATTTCAAAAAACCCGAGGACCGCGAAAAATCCATTCGCTACGCTATGAATTGTGGTTTGCTCGACGCAGTTGTGATTGGCTTCAAAAGCCCTGCGGAAATTGACGAGGCCATCGGACGTATTAATAATGCTCTTGTGGAGACTGTATGAGTTTGTTTTGGACGAGATAAGAGAGCGAAAGTGCTGGACGAATTAGGAACGTATGGCAAAGGCAACAAGTAAACGTTTCAAGGTTATGCTCCTTATACAATTCCCTGGTCCAGGACGTGTGCTAGGACCCCGCAAGGCGGGAACCCTACGCATATCGCCGACCTTGTTCCAGCCAGGCATATTCCCGATCGGAGATGCCGGTTCCTGCAATTTTCTTGAGCCGTTCGCGTCGGCCCGGCGAGAGCTTTGTCCACGAGGCGCTGAAGTTCTCTCTAACGTGCTCTATGGTGTGTACCCCACACGTGCAGATATCGACCAGCTTGTTCTCCAGCACGAAGGCGATCAAGTCGCGGGGCAGGCCGGCGTCTGCGCCTTTGAGATCTCGATCCTTCAAGAGAGCGCCACGAACGAAGGGCTTGATGGTAATCACTCCCAGTCCCTTTTTCTTAGCTGCCGGCAGCAACTTTTCCGCAGCGCGATGCCGCACATTGTAAGGTATCGAGCAGATGTCGAAGTAGTCACCAAATTTCTCAAACGCCTCTAAGAACAGTTCGGGCGTAAAGTGGCAGCCGAATCCCGAAAACCGAATCTTTCCCTGCTGTTTTAGTTTGTCGAGCGCTTCGATTGAGTAGGACATGTCCCAATAGCCGGACTGCGGGGTGTCATTCTCGGTATTGCAGAGCAGGCAGAGATCGACGTAGTCGGTTTGCCACAGTTTCAGGCGATCCTCAGTCCATTTGTATATCTCCTGTTTGTCGGCTTTGAGGCCCTTCATCTTATGAGAAACGCGGATGGAGACTATGACTCGATCTCTCGCGTCCAGTCTTTTGAGCGCTTCGCCGGGTACGCTGGATTCTTCCAGCGCTGTGCAGGAATCGAGGAAATTAACTCCCATGTCCATCCCCGCGGCAATCATCCGGACGGCCTCGTCGATAGTAGGTCTGCGATATCCTCCCTGACCGTCTGGAACCTGCTTGTACGCCCAACTGTGGCCTCCAAATCCGATTTCAGAGATGCGCAGGCCGGTTTTGCCGAGCACCCGATATTTCACTTTGTGGACGGTTTTTTCCGACTCCGCCGAGTGCGCATTCTCCAATAACGGTGCCGCCATTCCTCCTGCTACCACGCCAAGTCCGAACTGTTTGAGGAATTGCCTGCGCGTCGAGCCGGCTTTGGTCTGGTGTTTCGATACGTGCTCAGTCATTCTTCATGTCCTCCTAACATTTTGGTATTTGTACCGAAATTTCACATATGGGTCTTTGTAAGCCCTCATGTTTCAATCTTCAGCCTACCTGTGCCTGCGTTACCGACAGGTGCAGGCAATATTCTACGTCTTATGAATCGCATATGTTTCATCATGTCCATGCTCCATCCTTCGCATGCGCCATTCAGCAGCTGTGCCTATGTGAGTCCTGAGATAGATTTGAATTTCATGATTGCTTCCTTTTCCTTCCCCGTCTTGAAGCAGACTACCTATTGTTGTCCTCTTTCCGCTTCATACGCGCTTTGCGACGCTCTTCGCGTGTCGCACGCGGGTCTGGTTCTGTTTTGGGTTCGGATGTGGTGGCGTCGATCTCTTCGAATCCCCTCTTGATGGGGCGAAGTTTCTTCAATCGCTCGAGGTATGGCTGAATCTTCGCTGCCGGGACCGAATCCTCGCCTGGAACGAACTCTCCGAATGGCCGCTCCTGCGCTTTCAGTTCGGTCGTCAGTGTATTGCGTAACTTTTCCAGCTGCCCTTTGAACTCCGGGTTTCGGGCAAGGTTTTTCATCTCAAGTGGATCGTCGGACAGGCGGTAGAGTTGATCCGGTTCGAGATAGTGCGATCTGCGCGTCAGGTGAGAGGAGGCGTTTTTCTCGCTGCCGATATAGGCCAGCGTTCCCGGAAGTTTAAGCAAAGGAGCGTTTTCGATTTGCTCGAAACGCTCGGCGCTATAGCGGACCGCAATGTATTTCCATTCTTGTGTGCGAACGGCGCGCGCATAGCCAAGTTCGAAGTAAAGATGGTCGTGTACCTTAGCCTTGGGATTGGAAAGGATCGACTTGATGCTTTTCCCGTCGATGCGATATCCCTTAGGGATGTCGGCATTAGCGACATCGAAGAACGTCGGCACAAAGTCCGTACTCTGAACAAGGCTGTCGCAGACCGAACCCGGTTTGATCGCATTGGGCCAGCGGATGATGCATGGAACGTTCGTGCCATTGTTGTCATGCAGCGACCATTTGCCCTCCGTGCCATGATCCGATATGAAGACAAACAGCGTGTTGTCGGCAATGCCCAATTCGTCTAGTTTGTCGAGCATGGCGCCGACCGTAGCGTCCATCCAGGTGAAGCCGTAGGTGTTCTTTTCAAAGCCCGCCTTATCGACCTGTTTACACAGTTCGCTACGCGGCGGCATGACCTTGGGCGGTTTGTCGAGTTTTCCGGAGCCGGAAGCCAGAGGGTTGTCGAGTGAACTGTTCCAGCCATGCGGCCCCCCGTGCATCATCGTTGTGGTGTAATGCAGGTAGAACGGTTTGTCGTGGTTTGCGTCGATGAATTCCAGGGCCGCTTCGAGGGTCCACTCGGGATTGTGGTCTCCATAGGGGTACTTGATATTTCCCCAGTAAACGTGTTTCGCCCAGGAAAATCCACGGTTGTTGATCCACTTTCGGAACCAAAGTTCGTTCTTCCTCCAGCCTTCGATCACCTCCGGCGCGTCCGGATCCACGCCGCTCTTTGCCGAACTGTCGTACAGGCCACGTCTGGCGTAATCATCTGGCCGTTTCAGTTCCGGGCCGACGTGCAGTTTGCCGACATGGCCGGTAACGTAGCCCGAAAGCCGCAGCGCGTTGCCGACGTTCATATTGTCCTCTTCCAGGCCGACGTTAAAACCAGGAGCGCCGTGTTGGTTTTTGGGAAACTCTTCCAGGTATGGTTTGAAATACGAATTTCCTGGATATCGGCCTGTAAACAGCGTGTATCGCGAAGGCGTGCATACGCACGAGACGACGTGGGCATTGTCCAGCCGCATCCCTTCGTTCGCCAGGCGGTCGAGGTGCGGTGTCAAGACGCTGCCGCCATAGCACGCAAGCTCCTCCTTGATCTGGTCATCGGTAATGAAAAAGATGATGTTAGGCCGTTTGCTTTTTTTGGTAAATTTCCCCGCTGGCTTGCCAAGGGCCAATATTCCCGCTGCCCCGATCGAATCTTTTAGAAACTCTCTTCTGTCCATGAAGACTCCTCACTATTGTTAACTGGGATTTCCCATATAACATTGTATATTTCAGCCACAATAATAGCAAAAACATGAATTTAGCAACTGATTATCGTTTCTTTGACGTACCTCAACCAGTGTCCCCGTCTGAAAATGAAGTTTTTCGGCAATTCTTATCATTATCCATACCCGATGGGTACGGGCTTCAATCGATGGATACGTTCAAGGATTCCCTGAAACAACCTTTTTGAAACCAGCACCTCTGCCATCTGAAATATCACATACCTCGAATGCCTTATCACTTTGGCTCCGATCTTAATCAGTTTAACTCTGAGCCGGGATTTCCCATATTGGCTGTTTGCACGCACGGTCGTTTTGCGGATTGTACCATTGCCATTCGAAAGAAACAGTCTATTTGCCTGGCTTACAAAGATGTCGGGCCAGCCATCTTGATTTAAGTCGGGAGTAATCACGCCCAGCCCAGGCAAGTAGTTTGGTAGTCCCGCACTGTTTGAGGCATCGTCAAATCGAAGTTTGCCCAAATTGCGAAACAACCTGGTAAGTCCACCTGTCCATTTGTCTTCTGTCACCAAAAGATCCAGCAATCCATCTCCATCGAAATCCAGCACGCCTACACTTCTTCCACCCATAACAATACATGCTGCATCTACGAAGGACAGCACCTGCTCTGCAATGGATGCGCTCTGCAACAGTAAGATAACAGTAACAATTGTTATTGCTTTTTTTGACATTGACGTAACAAATTAATCTATGGATTTCGTTCCGACTCAGGTATATGAATAACTGTCAGCGCACACGCATCCCAGGTGAGCCGCCTGCGCTTTTTGCCTCCAAGGTTACCGTTCCAGGTTATATATAGCTTGTCCCCGGCCGGGTCAACAGCCGTGCTGAATGTACCAAGCGGAGTGTAACCGAACCTGTTCTTCAGAAATGGATGAAGAAAGGCAATCACTTTCTTATTTCCCGTCTCAATGTCGTACTGTATGACGGCTGCACCGTCTTTTTCACTGCCGCCGTGAGCGCCAGGGATGTAATAAAGGTATCTTCCTCTCGGGTCAGCATCGATCGTGGTAATGTATGTTTGACTTCCTATCGCGGCCGAGCCGAGCCGCTTGACCTTCTCGGTCTTGGTGTCGAAACGATACAACACGGCGTTTTCTCTCGAAACAGTATAAACGAAACCTTGAGGTGTCTGCTGTGTAGCTGCTCTAAGGCCGATCTCAACATCCAATCCGATTGGTGGATTGCCTTTCTCTGGGTCATAGCGATAAAGCCGGCCGGCAAATCCGGGGGCAAAATACACTCGTCCGGTTGATTTCGCAAAGATCATGTAACGTGCCGGTCCATCGTAGCCGGAATAAAGAAGTTTCCCTGCCTTTATGTCATAAGCGAAGAACATTTTTCGTTTGTCAGTGGTATCCCCGGCAGTTGTGCCACCATAGAAGATGAGCCGGTCGGGATCGATTACACTGCAGGGTATGCATTGTTTACCGACAGGTCCGTGCACAACAACCTCGGTCCTGCCGGTCTTTGGGTTGTGTCGAAGGATCCAGTCGCCCTTATAGTGATATTTGTCAATTGTAACTTTTGTAGAACCGCGGTGTGTGGAGAAGTACAACCAACCGTCAGCCCCCATATCGAGCCGACCGTGTATCTTGCCCGGCGTATAATGGCCTTTGGGGACGTTAAGTGCATCTCGCACATTGACTATGCGGCGTAAACTCTTTGTCGCTGAGTCATATTCATAGACAAAGGCGTTGCCGTCCGGGCCCTTGTGGTCGCCGATAGCGGAGTAATACTTCCCCTGGATCGCCACCCCGTCTCCCCAGTTTGACCAGGGATTGCCCTTGTAGCTCTGCCCGGGATAGTAGAGGAAATCGATGGCCGGTGCAGTCTTGGCGACGGCTACCGCCTTCAGGGATAGCGGTGGCTTAAGGAGAACCTGGGATGTTTCCGTTACTACCGACCTGCCTCCGGGTAAACTCGGCGGGAACGAAACCTCGGCCCCAGCAGCATCCTCGATTAGCGGTGCCGCCATTCCTCCGGTTACCACGCTGAGACCGAGTTGCTTTAAGAATTGCCTGCGTGTCGAGCCGGTTTCGCTCTCTTGTTTCGATACGTGCCTGGTCATTCCCAATGTCCTCTCAACGTTGCCCACTTTGTTGAGGTTTTCCGCATGGGCCTTCGCCATCCTTGGCGTTTCAATGTCCAGACAATATTGTACTCTATTTTTCTCTAAGTCGCAAGGAGGTAACAAAAAGACCTGGGAAACCTATTTTTTTGCTGAAAAAATGAAAAATGTTTGATTGTTGCCGCGTGACTCGGTAAAATGTGTCCAAAGCGGATTACAAACCTAAGTCCGGTTACCGAGAAAGGAGTCATATAATGGCCAAAAAAAAGGGAAAAAAGAAGCTTATTAAGGGTTTATGGTCAAAGAGTGAGTTAGCTCTGCTCAAGAAACTTTTCCCAAATAATCCAACTGCCCAAATAGCTGCAAAGCTTGGACGGCCAACCGATGCGGTAAAAAAGAAAGCGTCCAGAATGGGACTTCGCAAGTCAAAGAAATACATGAAGTCTCTCGGCAGAACATAAGTTATAAGGCCGTTTTCTTTCAAAACAGACGGGGATATAGTCATCTATCTTTGCACGGCGGGGATTCTATACCCTTGAAGGGTAGTAAATTCCCGCGAGTAAAATCATAAACTATTATTGTAAAGCTACTTACCCGCGCACAAACGGGAATTTTCAATCGAGAACACTATATAAGCGCTGAGTATCCTACAAAAAGGGAAGATTTCTAACGGGGTTCAAGGTTGCTGTTTCACTTGGTTTTTAGCCAGGTTTGTGGCTTTGCGCCCATACGGGCGGGTCTGGCTTTTTACCACAATCTTTGGTCATACACCTTATCTTCCTCAGGGGGATACGATGTTCCCTGGACTCCCCCCGGTTTGAGACAATTATTTACTTGACAAATTGTGCCGGATTGTGGATAATTATATAAAGCTCTTTAGAACCAATATGCAGGGAGAAAAGCAGATGCGTTTGGTTGTAAAGCGAAATGGTCAGATCGTCAACGAGTTTCGATTCGACAGGGGCCCTGTCTATATCGGCAGACATGCGCACAGTCAGGTATTTTTGCCTGATAGAGCAGTATCAAGACAGCACGCTGCAATTTTTGCGACGCAGGACGGAAAATGGGTGGTCGAGGACCTGGATTCGGCCAACAAAACGTATCTAAACGATAAGGCAATCCACAAGGCTGAAATTAAAACCGGCGACTCCATTCGTATAGGGGATTTTACCATCGAAATCAATCTCGAAGCCGGCACTGACGCCGAAAAATCCATTCATCTGGAAGATACTATCGTACTAACCTCCCGTGAACGTAGTGCTGTATCAACAGACTTCGGCGAGACTTCGACAAGCTCAGTCGAGTCGCTCACTCGAGCCGAATCTACTCGTGAAATTATAGTAAGAAAACCGAACGTCGAGAAAGCCCCTGATATTACGCTGCCGGCCAAAAGGGTAAAGGATTTTATGGAGGCCACCGAGGCAATCTGCAAAGCCAACGGCCTCGATGTGCTGCTAAAGGTCTTATTGAATGTCGCATTAAGGCAGTTCAGTGCATATCATAGCTGGTGCGCCTTGAGGAGCCAGCCTGCCGGCCCAATGACCTGCCACGCAGGTAAAAGCCGAGACGGCCGCGGGGTGAATTTAAACGATTTGAAACTCAGTGAAAAAATCACGCAGGCTATTGAAACGGGACAGTTTTTACTTGTGCCACAAGTTTCAACTCCAACAGAAGAGGACAAAATACGCTCTGCAATGATAGCACCTGTTATGGACCCTGCCGGTTGTTTCGGTGTGTTATACGTCGATAACTCTATGGACCACGACTACTACAGTCTGAGCGACCTGGACTACCTGATGCTGCTTACTATTCACACAGCCGCAATCATAGAAAACTTCTGACGCCCATCGAATATCGTATAAATCCGAATATCGAATATCGAAATTCGAAACAAGATCAAAGTGACTAAAGTTTAGAGTGCCTAAAGTGACACGTAAGTGTCATCCTGAGGCGAAGCCGAAGGATCTTATCTCTTGAGCGATAAAGAGATTCTTCGCTCCACTGCGTTCCGCTCAGAATGACAGCTTTGCTGTCACTTTAGCTCACTTTAGGCACTTTAGTTCACTTGAATTTGTTTCGTATTTATCTTTTGTATTTGCCGATTAACTGGCCCTGACCGAGGATATGCCCTTCCATGGCCTTGAGCAACTGGCGTTTATTGGCACCGGCTTGGAGGTCAACTTGGGTATCAAGCGCATAAATCTTAAAGAAGTATCTGTGCGTGCCGCCGGGGGGACACGGACCGCCATAGCCGATCCTGCCAAAGTCACTAATCCCTTGTTTGGCTCCGTTAGGCAAGGTCTTATCAGCAGGGACGTTCTCCGCCAGCTTTTTGGTCTCGCTCGGCAGATTAAACAAAACCCAGTGCACCCAAGTACCCATCGGTGCATCCGGGTCATCGCATATAAGGGCGATACTCCTGGTACCTTCAGGGACCGCATCCCACTGCAGCGGCGGCGAGACATCCGCACCGTCGCAGGTGTACTTGGCCGGAATCATACCGCCGTCCTCAAAGGCCGAACTCGAAATCTTAATCTCCATCTTTTTGTCTCCTTCTGCTCCCAAATAATCTTGTTTGCTGTCCTTGCAAGAGCAACAAAATAATACCGACACCATTATCAAAACAATAATGTGCTTTGACATAACGTTTCTCTCCTTGTTCTAACTATGCCTAACCTCGATTTTGCAGACGACTTTAAGTTACGTAATCCGTCTGAAATACTCAATTATACGGGGTAGCTGGTCCAGCGTCAAAAACATCAGAGACAAAATCGCAATAATCCACATTGTTAGCTTAACATCTCTTGCCTTACCCGATATTAGTTTCATCATAACGAATGAGATAAACCCGAACGCCAGTCCCGTACTGATACTGTAACTTAAAGCTATCATTACCATTATTATGAATGCGGGAAACGCTTCTTCTAAATTTGTAAAATCTATTCTCTTAACTTCCTTCATCATAAACAGCCCGACCATAATAAGCGCCGGGGCCGCAGCATATCTCGGTACTATTTCCACAATTGGCACAAACACCAGCGCCAGCAGGAACAAACCGCCTGTAATTATCGAAGTCAGTCCCGACCGTCCGCCCTGTTCGATTCCCGCCGCAGATTCGATATACGAAGTCGTGGTTGATGTCCCTAACAGGGCACCTATCATAGTTGCAACTGCGTCGAGGCCCAACAGCTTGCCCAGCCCTTTTATTCTGTTCTTCTCATCAACCATATTTGCCTGGTGACAACACGCCACCAGAGTCCCGACACTGTCAAACATATCAATAAACATCAAAGTAAATATGCTGCCGAACAAGCTCCATTTAAGCGCTCCTAAGATGTCAAGGTGAAACGCCAAAGCACCTATATTAAGATTTGATGTAATCAATTGCGTTGGCCTTGGTACGTATCCGAAAATTGCAGCCAGAACGGTTGAAAATATAATACCGATTAATAAAGCGCCGCTTATCTTTATCATTTCAAGAAAGAGCATTACAATCAGTCCGCACAGACCTATCAGCACTGTCGCATTCAATTGTCCGGCTTTAACCAGCGTTGCTTCACTGCCCTGGACAATCACGCCCAGATTTTTCAGGCCTATGAACGTAATAAACAAACCTATCCCCACCGCTATCGCCGAGACTAACGACGGCGGTATCGCTGCGACGAGCTTTTTTCTCAATCCTAATAAAGTCAATATCAGAAAAAACAGGCCCGAAAGAAATACGACCCCTAATGCCGTCTCCCACGGGACTTTGTCGGTCAGTACAAGACTGTATGCAAAAAAGGCGTTAAGTCCCATCCCCGGCGCCATAGCTATTGGAGCATTCGCAAATATCCCTACCATAATGGTCGCAACGGCACTGATTATGCATGTAACCGCTATCAGTGCTTCTCTGTCCATTCCCGTGTTATCGCTTAGAATATCAGGATTAGTGAAAATGATATACGCCATCGTAAGAAATGTTGTCAGACCCGCCACGCACTCAATTTTGATGCTGGTTTGTTTCTCTCGCAGTGTAAAATATTTGCTTATCACTTCGATACTTATATTTTGGAAAAGTTTTGTGTTTTGTGTTAGTTTAAGACCTTGTACTTGCGGCAGATCTCTAATGTTCTTTCGATAGACAGCGCCTCGCAGAAATGGTTGTCTCTTCCAATGATAGCAGTTGCTTTGAAAATTGAGTTGTACACAGCTTCTTCGGTCGCTTCTACCACGGCCGTAAATAATGGCCCCATTTTACTGTTAGGCAATAGCTCACCGGAGACCTTTTGTCTTTTCGCCCCCACTCTAAGCGCTTTGGCCGTCGAAAAGGCGATTACATAGTCGCCGCTGGAATTGTCCATAACCGAGCCGGTCCGTGCTAAGCCAAGCACCGCTCTTTTGGCCAGTCTTTTCAGGTTCCGAGACAAAAGTGGGGCGTCGGTGGCTACTACTATCATGCAGGAGCCGCTTTTATTGCCGCTGTTCTTTTCCACAGCTAATTCCCTGCCCACGGGGGCACCGTTGATGGTCAAGACTCCGCCGAAATTGCTCTGAACCAACACGCCGACTGTGTAGCCGCCCTGTGACCTGGGCAGCCGCCTCGAAGATGTGCCGATACCACCCTTGAAACCAAAGCATATCGTTCCGGTGCCGGCCCCCACCGAGCCTTCCTCAACAGGGCCGGCAGAAGCCTTTTCTATCGCTTCGCGGACATGATGTTGACGTACCGGCCTGCTTCTAATGTTGTTCAACCAACCGTCATTCGTTTCACCCACCACAGGGTTTATAGACATCACGTTCTCGTTCCCGGGCAGAGTCAGCATGTATTCGATTACACCGTCTGCTACTATCCCAACATTAAGCGTGTTAGTCAGCACGATTGGGGTTTCGATGTTTCCCAGCTCCTCAACCTGGGTGTAGCCCATCAGTTTTCCGAAGGCGTTCCCTAAATAGATAGCAGCCGGGACTTTTTCCGCAAAGAGATTCCCCGAATGGGGGATGATGGCCGTCACACCGGTTCTAATATCTTTTCCCTCTATAAGCGTAACATGACCGACCTTGACCCCTTCGACATCGGTAATACCATTTAAATTGCCGGGTGATAAAACCCCAGGTGCTATTCCTACTTCCCTAACTCTTGGCCTGACGTTATTGTGCTCTGCACCACACAACGTAGCACCAAATACAGCCAATAAAACCACACAGAAATATCTTTTTACCTTATTGTCCATTTCCTCGGTTCTTTCTCTTATTATGATACCCACTGCCGTCTCAGATACAACTGTTTCTTGTGTCATTCCTCAGGAAGTTCCGTCCCTAAAAGCCCGACCAATTCAGCGACCAGCCCGGAAGAGTTTTTAGCGGCCATTATATAAAACGTCTGCTTGTCCAGTACAGCACCCTCATCGGCCTTATCGCTGATACTGCGTATTACAAGATACCCGATTCGGCGCTGATAGCAAATTTGAGCTACTGCTGCGCCTTCCATTTCTACGGCGTCAGCGCCGAGCTTATTGCGTAATTCAATGCACTTGTCAGTTGAGGCGATAAAAGCATCACCCGTAACAACCACACCCTTTACAATCTTCGGTGCTCGGTCTGTTGTACTCATCCGTATCGTTCCAAGCGCGACTTGTTCGGCTGCGCGCTCGGCTAATTCCAAAAGCCGCTCATCCGCAGGAAAGAAAATCGGATTCTCCCAGCCGTCCAGGCGGTTCTTCACCCCTTTATGGAATAGACCCTCAGGCCAGATTGTTCCCATATCATGATGCGCTGTTTTCTCGGCTATCACTATGTCACCCGGCTGCAACTGCTGGTTGACAGCCCCTGCGATACCTGTAAAGATTATTTTGTCCGGCTTAAAGTGCTCTATCAGCAGAGTAGTTGTCATAGCGGCGTTGACTTTGCCAATACCCGTAAAGGCGATGACTACTCTCTTGCCGCTCAGTTTACCACTGACGAATCTGATTCCTTCGATTCTCTGTTCCTGCGTATCTGTCAGCTTGTCCTCGAGCAGTGTGATTTCTCTTTCAAACGCCCCCAATATTGCGGTAATCGGTTCGGAACTTACTTCTCTTACTTCTCGAACAGGTGAGCTACACGAACTAAGTAATAGAATAAACGATACGCAAGCAACCGCCCCGATTGCCCTATTACTCATTAGACTTTTCTCCACATTCACACTACCAAAAACTGCGAGCGAGAGGACTCGAACCTCCACGTCCCTAATGGACACCAGGACCTAAACCTGGCGCGTCTGCCAATTCCGCCACGCTCGCTTCTCGTATTGCATATCTCGTATTGCGTATCTCGTATTGCTTACCTTGCGATGCCATCCTTCGTTTTTCTCTTTTACCCCTCGCTCACGCTCAGGGCTCTGTTTTCTGTCGTCTGTCATCTGTCTTCCGACTCGGTTATCTTCTCGATGCGTTTTTCTGCTTTTTGAAGTATTGTCCTGCATTGCTTAATCAAAGCCATCCCTCTTTCGTACTGCTGCAGGCTGTCCTGCAGAGGGATTTGGCCCTGCTCAATCTTGCCGACTATATTTGTGAGTTCTTTAATCGACTCTTCAAAGCTCAAGCCACCAACATCGTCTTTTTGCTTCTTGCCTGCCATTTTTTTCCTCTTATTTTTTACCGCTGATTTCACAGATTCCGTAGTCAGTGTTAGTCCGTGTTTTAGTCTGTGTAAGTCCGTGTTCCTTTTTACTTTTTCGTTACCTTACTTTCAATCAAATTCTCGTCGGTAAGTTCCGTAATTAAATGGTCTCCAATTCGGACATCCTCTAAGGTTTTTACCAGCAAGCCCGTCTTTTTGTTCGTGGTAATGCTGTATCCCCGCTGTAGAACAGATTTGGGATTCAAACCTGCCAGTCGATTAGCCTGCGCTGTAAGCTGCATCCGGCTGTTATTAATAATTAAACTTATCCCCACATTCATCCGATTTTGCCAATTGTCTAATTTGCCTGTTTTGTTGTTAATGATTGCATGAATCCCCTTATCGAATCGATGCCGCCAGTTGTTCAATTCGACTGTTTTATTTCCTAAAAGCCGATGCGGCTCAATCCTGACAATCTGCTCATAAGCGGCTGAGAGCCTCCGGTGTGCCTCGGCCGGCAGCTCCCGTATCGCCGCTGCCAACTCTATAGTCAGTTCGTCCAATTGCTGCTGGGCATTTTGGACGAGCAAAAGTGGATTTCTAAATACCGCATTAGCCAAAATAATTTCCAGATTCTGCTGTGCCAGTTTTATCATCGCCTTTGTTTGGCCTGTTAATCTGCGCTCTATACCGACCAACTGCCCTAAAACTTCCTGCATATCCGGAACTACCACAACGCCTGCTTTTGTGGGCGTTGATGCCCTGGCATCGGCAACCAAATCTGCAACCGTAACATCGACCTCATGGCCAACCGCACTTATAATAGGTATCTTGGAATTGAAAATCGCCCTGGCTAAAACTTCCTCATTGAAGGCCTGTAAGTCCTCCAACGACCCGCCGCCTCTGCCGACAATCAGAACATCGAGTTTAAGCTCTTGATTGCGTCTGTTTATGTCCAGCAGCGCAGCGGCGATTTTTTCCGCCGCCCCTTCACCCTGAACCGGTACCGGATAAAAAAACAATTTCACGCAGGGCCAGCGGTGGTGAATGCTGTCAATTATATCGTGCACCGCCGCCCCTGATTCGCTGGTCAATATCCCTATCCTTTCCGGATATGTCGGAATTTGTTTTTTATGCACATCGTCAAAAAGCCCTTCGGCTTGAAGTTTTTTTACCATTTGCTCGAAAGCAAGTTGAAGCCCCCCAACACCCTCCGGCTCCAGCTTATCGACATAGAGCTGATACTTACCCCCGACCGTATAGACGTCGATATGACCTGTCGCCAATACCGCCATTCCGTCCTCAGGCGAAAACTTGACATTTCTGAATTTGCTGGCCCACATAACACACGGCAGTACTCCGCTTTGGTCTTTCAGCGAAAAGTAACAGTGCCCGCTTGTATGATGTTTGAAGTCGCTTATCTCGCCTCTGACTATCAGCCGCGTAGGCAGGTTCTCTTCGAGAGCCACCTTGATTAGTGAATTGACCTGGCTGACCGTATATATTTGTGTTCTCTTCTTCATTTGTACTACTCTGCGAAGTCGCTACGTAGCACGAGTCGCACACAGCTATCAAGTTCGCTATTGAACCAGGACCGCCCAATAGCCCTTTGATGGACAGCGTAACGTGAGATTGCTTTTGCCTTTAATACGTTCAGGACTTGACCATTTACATTTCATTATATTCAGCCAGCGAACTGTAGCCGGTTTCTTCATTGCCCCGATATCCAGTGTTACTTCACCGCCGTTGGGAAAATAGACCGCGTATTCGGTGCCCGGATTTGCCAGACAGTAAGCTTCGTTAGATTTCCTCTCCGAAAGCAAATTATTGCCGGACGAACACTTAAAAATATTCATCTTGTCCGTAATTAACCGCATACTCCGGATATTTGCCTGTGCCTTTTCACTCAAGCCCAGTCCCGAATCCGGACGATGGAACCGTGCCGATGCCAATCCGCCGAAGATGTTTCGCCAGAATCGCTCCATTCCGTCTCTGTCATTGCCGAATCTACCGGTATCGGCACCGTAGATTTTCACATTGTTCAGCGGACGAACATTATCAGCTATTCGAGCCTTCTGACGTTGCGCATTGTCCCAGTGCGTTTGTCCTTTTTGATGGTTGTTCTGCGAGATGTCCACAAACGAATAAGTTTCGGGATGGTCAAATGTTGGATTGTGCTGTGGATGGGCCAGGTCCCACTTGTCCCACATCTCGGTCGTTTGAACCACAACGCCGGCTGTTTCGGCCCCGGCTTTGATGTATTCCGACCAGTATTTGCCCCACTCCGGCGTTACCGACGTTTCGTTGTCCATACAGTAAAGTACATTACCGAATTTCAGTGAATAAGAAAGAATTTTGTCAACGAATCGCCGCTGATATTTGAGCACTATTTTCTGATTGCGCTCGGCCGGCACCGACCAGAAAAAATTGTTGTCCGTGCGGGTCGGATGAGTATTGACCTGCTCGGGCAGTCCGGTTTGTTTGGCGGTGTAGTTGATATTATTTTTCGGATTGAACGGATTGACCGCCCAGATGTCGCGATAATAATCGAAAGTCGCCCAGACCTCTATCTGCACGATAATGTCCCGCTGGTGTGTCAGTTTAAGAAAGTTCTCGAACCTCCGCCAATATTCTGCGTTCCACTGGTCCAGGTCGTATTTGGCGTTTACTTTTTTGAATGGCCAGACATTGCCTTGGTCTCGGCTGGACATCGTGTTGCGCACATAGTTACCGCCCACGGCCTTTAGCAGGTTTAGGTGCTCCTTCAAATTCGGAATCTGAAACAGATTGTCATCTTTAGTACCGCCTATCAGCAGTACGGGCTTGCCCTTATACTGCCAGTATGCCGGATTTGGCTTATAAATCTCTATCCTTTCTATCGGACCACCAGCGGCCTGGGCCGAAACACACACTAACATCAGTGCTGCAGAAAATACTGCCGACAACCATTTATATCTTGCTCTCAATCTTCTCATAATAAACCTTTCCAGTGAACGATGTGATTATAGTTTGTGCTTTCTAACAAGCATAATCAATTCTTAGCCGGTTAGCAGCTCGAATTCTTCGCTGCTGAGAGATTGTCTCAATTTTTGCAGGGCAGTCAGCTCGATTTGTCGGATTCTTTCTTTGCTAAAGCCGAGCTCTTCGCCGATTTGCTTCAGTGTTTTTGTTTCTTTTTTTATTGGCGAGCCGGCCAGGCCAAAACGATTTAAGATTACATACTGCTCACGTTCGGTGAGATTGTTTTCGATAACATGTGTGAGGCTTTGGTGTGCTCGTTCGATGGCCGCGAAATCTACTGTATCTTCGGTCCTCAAATCGCGGCGGATACTCGCCAGGGAAGCTGTTGCGGCTTTACTAAGCCGAGCGGTCTGTGCGGGTATTTTTCGGGCGAAATCCTTGGCTATGGTCCAGGATGCAAAAGTGGCGAATCGAAAACCCCTGGTATAATCGAATTTCTCAACCGCCCGCATCAGCGAGATATTACCCTCACCGACCAAATCGAGCAAACTTGCCCCGCCGGCGGTATGTTTTCGTGCAACGCTGACCACAAGCCGCAAGTTCGCTTCGATTATCCTTCTTTTTATCTCTTCGGCCTCGGCTAAATAGTTTTCTATCCGACTTAATCTGGCGCCCGAGACGCGAGCCGGCTTTATGCCGGTGCGGGTTCGGCAGGCTAAATACTTTAAGTAATTATATCTGCGGAACAGCTCGACTTCATGTTCTCTATTGAGCACAGGCGTATTTTTCAGTGTCTGCAAATACTCCGGCAGGGAACCGCGGGCTAATTTGAGCGGCTCTCCGTAAGGAGTCCCAAGGACAACGTCCTTGCGGGTGGGCGGCTCTGTATTGTCGATTGGCTCTGCCCCGCTACGGCCTCGGCCTTCGCCGAGACGAGCTAAAATCTTCTCTGCGGCATCTTTTTCAAGAAATTCATCGCTGGCGACGAATTCAATCTTTCTGGCCAGAAGTGCTTTTGCCCTTCGCCGATTTATAATCCGATATATCGAACTTTTATTCCTGTCGAATCGCTTCATCAGGTCTTTGACGTTGCAGCCTTGTTTGAACAGCCTGTAAATCTCGGCGGCCTGCGCCGGTTCAATCACACTAATAGGGTGCTTGGAAATAGGTTTATCAGGATTGGCCTTTTCGTAATTTAGCAGTGTGTATCTGATAGTTTCGTGGCACTTGCCGGTTTCAGCGCTTATCATGTTTATTATCTGGTGGTGAGAGAGGTTCGTATCGGCAGTAAGTTTTGCAGCCTGCTTTATAATCCGCTGCTTTTGCATATCTGTCAGTCGCGCAAAGCTTTTTGCTTTGGTGGCAAGGTCCGGGTTTGCTTTGAGGAATTTATCGACCGTTGACTGCGAAAAGCCGAGACGTCTCCTGCCGTCATCAAAAATAAATTTTCTCGCAATCAGACCATGTTTTCGCCAGCGGTAGATGGTTTTTATTGAAACTCCTGAGGTTTCTGCAAGCTCTTCGATAGTGTAAATTTTTTGGCTTTGCTCGGCGACGGGACGAGCGAGCCGGCCGCTCAGCTTGGAGATGAAAATCCGCAGGTCATCCAACAGCTCATCACCTTTTATCAGCTCCTCCGCCACCGGGCCTTTAGGGTGAAAACCCGTGATACGAAAACATACAAACTCGAAAGGATATTCCTTGTCCGGCTCGATAACTGCATAAAGCTCCTCCGCGGCGTCAAGCTGTTTGAGACGCTTCTTTTCAGGCGTAAATCGAAGCTGCACCAACAATTGAGCGATACTTTGACTCTTTATCTTTCGCATAACCAAGTGTCCATTTTACCAAAATCAGGCGCAGAAAAACAGCCGTATAAAACGGCTGTCCTTAGTTTTTACCAGGCTCAAAAATACCCAGGAAAACTACGAAACAAAAACTGAAATATACAATAAAATATAGAAAGCCTTCCTATTTTTGCCTTGTGCACTTATGCTCTTGTGCACTTGCTTTCAGGCAACGAGGCATTTGACCATATCGACAGCCGAAGCGGCGTCGGCCGCGTAGCCGTCGGCGCCAATTTTGTCTGCGTAACCCTGTGTTACCGGTGCGCCGCCTATCATAATCTTGGCTGAAACACCGGCCTCCTTTAGTGCCCGTATAGTTTTTTCCATACCGGGCATTGTCGTAGTCAAAAGTGCGCTCAAGCCGACCACGTGTACGCCCTGAGTCTTCACCTGCTCAACAAATTTTTCAGGCCCAACATCCACGCCGAGGTCAATAACTTCAAAACCCGCTCCTTTGAGCATCATTGCCACTAAATTTTTGCCGATGTCGTGCAAATCACCCTGGACGGTTCCTATAAGAAACTTTCCGGCCGGCTTGACGCCGGCCTTGACAAGCTCCGGCTCAAGGATTTCCATCGCCATTTTCATTGCCCGTGCGGCAATAAGCACCTCAGGTATGTAAATCTCATTTTTCTTGAAAAGAGCGCCGACGACATCCATACCTGCAATTAGTCCGTCATTAAGGACACTTTCAGCAGGCGTGCCGTCTTCAAGAGCGGCCTTTGTGATTTCCACCGCAGCGCTTTGGTCACCTTTTATAACTGCATCAGCTAATGCCTTCAAATTCGCCATCTCAGTTCACCTCAATAAAACAAGCTATTCTGCTTACATCCGTTCATTCGTTTTTCAGACGATTGACGATTAAAATCGTGATTAAACATTATTTCACAGTTCCAAACAAGCGCTAAATTAAATTTTTTGTTTGCAAAAAACTGTTTTTCATCACAAACAGCAGCACAAAAAAGAGAAAAAGCCCAATTTCATTTGACAGGTGCCATATAATAATATATCGTGTTGGTTTTATTGTTTTCGATTGTTTACCCATATTAAATACGAGATACGAAAAAATGAGTGATTATATAGTTTTGGTGAAACAGGTTCCTGACGTATCGCAAATCACTGACAATGCGTTCGACCCCGAGACAGGGACACTCATCCGAACCCGATTAGCCAGCGTGATCAACGAGCTGGACGCGCAGGCATTGGCTTTTGCAAACTATATGAAAAAAATCAGCGGCGAGGCGGACGGACAAATCATTGCCTTGACTATGGGCCCACCAATGGCTAAAGAGGTCCTGCGATACAGTCTGAGCAGATGCGCCGACAAAGTGGTGCTGCTGACCGACAGAGCCCTTGGCGGAGCAGATACCGTTGCAACGGCAAACCCTTTAGCATTTACCGTTCGAAAAATAGTCAAAGAAATCCTGAAAAAGGACAATGATTATTATGTGGTATCCGGAATGCAGTCGGTCGATGGCGACACTGCTCAGGTGCCGCCGCAAATGGCCGAGGAGCTGTCTCTGCCGTGTATAGCTTATGTTACAGATGCCGAATTCAAAAATAATCGTTTTGAATTCACACGCATTATCAGCGGAGGTAGCCAGGTGGTTGCCGCCAAGAAACTTCCAGCCGTAATAACTGTTGCCAAGTACGAGTATCCCCTGTTTGCAACATTTGCGAAAACCCGATGGGCAAACGAAACAGAGGTTATTACCTGGGGCAGTGAGGATATTAAAGCTACGCACATCGGCGTTAAAGGGTCTAAGACAGCCGTGATTCGGGTCTTTCCGCCGGGCAAAAGCAGCAGGAAATGCAAGCAGCTCAGCGATGTAAAATCATTGGCCAAGGTGTTCGTCGAGAGCTTCAAGGGCGGCAATGGCGAGGCTGGCGAAGGCGCTGAGGCCCAGGCAGTTCGTTATGTTTTGCCTAACAAACGAGCAAGTCTGCTTGACAGAAGCTTCGAGGGAACCCAAAAGGAACAAGAGGACTATAAAATTTTATCTGACAAGCTCAAAGAGCTTGGCATAAAAGATACTGACCAGATTGACAATAAGGCCAGAGAAAAGATTCTGACCGCAGCAAACAAGCGTTTCCGTGAGAAAACACTTGAGGATATGATAAACGGCTTGAAACTAACCAAGCCAACCTTTAAGGGCGAGGTTTGGGTAGTTGCCGAACACAGCGGCGGTGTGGTACATCCGGCGACGTTTGAGCTTATCGGTAAAGTTCGCGACCTTGCCGATTCGCTCGAAACCAAAGTGGGTGTATGTTTAGCCGGCTACAAGGTCGAGCCAATGACAAAGGAATTAATCGCCGCCGGTGCGGACAACGTCTATATAATCGAGGACAAGCTGCTTGAGGTATTTGACCCCACCGCCTATCGCAGAGCCGTTGCCGATTGCGTTAGCACATACTGGCCGCAAATCGTACTTTACGCCGCAACACCACAAGGCCGAATGCTTGCACCGATGGTTTCATACAGGGTCGGATGCGGTCTGACTGCCGATTGCACCGGACTGGATGTCAGGGATAGTTCCCGAAAAGGCGATATAGGTCTTTTGTTTCAGACTCGACCGGCCCTTGGTGGCAACGTTATGGCTACCATCCGCACGAAAAACTCGAAATCGCAGATGGCTACCGCAAGGCCGGGTGTGATGAAGAGAATCCCCTCTGACTCGTCAAGGAAAGGCCAAGTCATTAAACACAAAGTCGAGCTTTCCAAGAACGACGTCAGTCTGGAAATTGTAAAGACAGAATTGGGCACGGGCGATGTAAACTTCGGTGCCGATGTGATTGTCAGCGGCGGTAAAGGTATGCAAAGCAGAGACAACTATGAACAGCTCGTAGGCGCACTTTGTGAAGGCTTAAGCAAGAAGCTGGATACGCAGGTCGAAAGAGGTGCTTCACGGGCAGCGGTCGAGCAGGGCTTTATTGAACGGGTGCACCAGGTCGGACAAACCGGCACTTCCATCGGCCCGAAACTCTACGTTGCTTTGGGAATATCCGGCGCCATTCAGCATATGATAGGCGTCGCTAACACCGAGACTATCGTCGCCATCAACAGTGACCCGAACGCACCAATATTTAAGCAGTGCGATTATTATATCGTCGGGACAGTGGAAGATACAGTGCCTCAATTGTTAAAGGAATTAGAGAGTGCCTAAAGTTACACGTAAGTGTCATCCTGAGGCGAAGCCGAAGGATCTGGTCAACGAAAAAGAGATTCTTCACTTCGCTGCGCTGCGTTCAGAATGACAGCAAAGCTGTCACTTTAGGCACTTTCTAATTTATGGATATTTAAGTTCTTAGTTTTCAGAGGTGGAATAAAAAGTGTCAAACAACAAAGACTACAATAAAGTATCGGTTTTAGTGGTTGGTGCAGGGCCGGCCGGCCTGGCCACTGCGATACAGCTCAAAACAGAAAAGCCGGATATAAATGTTTGCGTCGTGGAAAAATCTGCCGATTTGGGCAATCACAATCTCTCCGGCGCGGTCCTGGAATCTGAACCTCTGCATACACTGCTGGATTCGGCTGCTCCCGGATGGCAGGATACCGAGCGCGCCCGCGAAGTGCTCGCAAGTAAGATAGATAAAGACGATATTATGTTCCTCTTAGGCAAAAAGCTGGCATTTAATATCTTCTTTGCAATCAACCTTGCCAAAACTTTTCGCCTTGGCTTTGGCCAAATGGTACATAAGGGGGACTATTCGGTATCGATAAGCAAGCTCACCAAATGGATGGGGCAAATTGCAAAAGATCTCGGCGCCGAGGTTATTACCGGCTTTGGAGCCGAGGATATTATTCTGGACGGGTCATCCGGCAGAGCAACAGGTGTCAAACTCGTTGACCAGGGCCTTGATAAAGAAGGTAATAAGCAGCCCAATTACGTCGGGGGTGAAATTATAAATGCTGATTTCGTGGTGCTTGCCGAAGGATGCGATGGGCTTTTGACGGAAAAATTCGTGGAACAGGCAAATCTGCGAAGGCAAAGCCCTCAACTTTATTCGTTAGGCGTAAAGGAGCTTATAAAGGTAAGCCCTGAGCAATATAACAAGTTCACCTCCGGCCGGGTCGTTCACGCTATGGGCTATCCAATCTGGACGCCCGTCATCGGCCCGGGAATGTTCGGCGGCGGCATCGTATATGCCGGCGTCAAGGAGCATCTTTCCGTCGGTATGATTGTCGGTGCCGACTGGAAATACTGCAATTTTAATCCGCAGGATGCACTGACGAACTTCAAGAATCACCGCTTTGTAAAGAAATTTATCGATGGCGGGACCGTCGTAGAGGCCGGCGCGAAATTGATTCCCGAAGGCGGATATTATGCTATCCCGAGAGACCCACAAACCAACAGCATAGGTAAAGCCAATGTGATGATTTTGGGCGATAGTGCCGGCTTTGTGAATATGCTGAAAATCAAAGGCCTGCACAACGCCATCGACTCAGGTATGCAGGCGGCAAAGGCTATCGTGGAGAGTCTCGACAATCCGGAAACAGCAGCATCGAGATACACAGAGTCGATTGACCACTCGAATGTTGCTAAAGAAATGAAGTCAGCAAGGAACTTCCGGCAGACGGTTGCGAAGTTCGGGCCTTTGCAGGGGATGCCGCTTTCGGTACTTGGCGGGCTATTGCCGAAGTTCGGGATTGAAAAAGATTACGAGTCGATGACAATCGCTCGATACAAGCTAAAACCCAACCAGAATTTCGACAAGGACACCTTCACCGCAGTGGCAGCCACGGAGCACCGCGAAGAAGAGCCCTCACATCTGACGATTCTGGACCCTGAGATTTGCAGGACCAGATGCACGCCGGTATTCAACAGTCCCTGCATTACGTTCTGCCCTGCGGGGGTATATGAGACTATCGGCGATGATGTAAAGCCGGCCAATCCATCCAACTGCCTGCATTGCAAGACCTGCCAGAGGAAGTGTCCGTTCGACAATATCAGGTGGACAGTCCCCGAAGGCGGCGGCGGACCTCGCTATAAGCGGATGTAAAAAAATACATATCGCAATACACAATCAAGAACTCACCATTCCACAAATAAACAGTGCATAACTGTATTCGGGCACCGGTTACAGGCGCACACACACTTTTGCTCTTATGCACTTATACTCCTGCATATCTATATAGTTACTGTTGCGGAAACGGTATTTGTCATTCCCGCAGAAGCGGGAATCCAGCTTTTTCGCTCTGGACCCCTGCTTTCGCAGGGGTGACATCGTCGGTTTTTGCTTTCCACAACAGGAACTATATAGGACGTGGGAACCTGCCGGCTCCTATAAAAACCCCCACAAATGGAAAGGTAGTTTGGGTATGGTCTGTGAAAAGAGAACTTATCTAAAGCGACTTTTCTGCAAAGCCGATAGTAAAAATATGGATACATACGCTTCTTACAGGCGTATCGTATCGGAGGCAGGAGGCCAAGAACAGGGTATCAGGCAAGAGGACAAAGAGCGGAGCTCAGAAAAGCAGAACAATATCTGACTTCCGGCTTCTGGCCAAGTACGTATGTCGCGGGTAGTGAGTGGTGAGTATTCAACTCACCAATTAACCAACAAGTAAGCAAAGAGTGCAAGTGATGACAACCCACTCGAGGGAAACAAAAGTTCTTGTGGTTCTGGGGGTTTCAATCACACTGGGCGCAATAATTTTAAATGCACTGGGCCATAATCCTCCATCCGCTGGTGCATTTTGTCTTTCACGCTATTACCGTCTCGGCTCTGTGAAAAAATCCATTCTTTCTCGTGCCGACCAATCGCCGGGACGCTGGAGCCGAATCGAGATTTACGTAAGCGTGCCCGAATCCGGCAACGTTGAGTCCGCCTATGGCGGATTGAGCGATGTGGGCGGGGATGAGCATATTAACCCCGTTAGAGAACGGAATGAAAAAGTTTCTCCCGACAGGGATACTGCGTATAATGGGGTAAACTGCCACTTCGTTATCTGCGATGGTCGTGTCGGCCACGACGGCCAAATAGAACAAACCGAAAAATGGCAAAGACAATCATCGGTCATACACTACAGCAAACAGACTATTCGTATCTGTGTTATAGCTGAGGACAAAGCCGCACCCCCAACCGATTTTCAGATAAGAAGGACAGAGGCGCTGGTAGAAGAGCTGTGCAGGAAGTTCAACATTCAGCCTGGATCTATCCGGTACCCTGACGGCTGGCAGTAGCAAAGGCAGAAGACAGAAAACAGAGGACAGAGGACAGAACTTCCGTCTTCGGTCTTTTGACCTCTGCCTTCTGCCTTCTGTTCTCTACGATTTTTATAGGACCTAATCGAGCTGACTGATAACTGGTAACTGGTAATTGGTAATTGGTAAATGGTAATAATCAATAACCAATAACCAATTACCATTTACCAAAATAATATGGCGAATGATAAACCGCCCTATCTTATTGTCAATAAGATAGTTATGGTTATTATTGCAGACAAATCGGTTAGCTTGAGAGCTTTTAAATTCGGCTGGTTTTATAGAAATGCAACAATACGAAGTGCCTCGCAGCCATGCGCACAAGGGCAAATCCACCTAAAGTGATTTTTTTGTAAAGCCGAACTACATATTGCTTTTTAAGGATGAATCGAAAATGCTAATGGACACAATATTAGGCTTGTTCAGTATGGATATGGGTATCGACCTCGGCACGTGCACTACCCTGGTTTGCATCCGCGACAAAGGTATTGTCCTCAATGAACCCTCCGTAGTTGCCGTTCGCAAAGGAACCAACGTCGTCCTGAACAACGGAGAAGCCGTCGGCGTCGTTGCACATGAAATGTTAGGCAAAACGCCGGGCTCAATTAGTGCAATAAGACCTCTCAAAGATGGCGTAATAAGCGACTTTGAAATTACCGAGGCGATGCTGAGCTACTTTATCAGGAAAGCACACGGCAGAGGCGGACTTGTAAGGCCGCGAGTTGTAATCGCCGTACCGGGCGGAATAACCGATGTTGAACGTCAGGCGGTTATAGGCACGGCCGAACGTGCAGGTGCACGCAAAGTCTTTCTGGTTGATGAACCAATGGCGGCGGGAATCGGAGCTAAACTGCCAATTGCCGAACCCACCGCCTCAATGATTGTCGATATCGGCGGAGGGACCACCGAAGTAGCCATAATGAGTCTGGCCGATATTGCCGCCTCCGAATCAATTCGCACCGGCGGCGACGATATGGACGAAGCAGTAATCAACCATCTTAAGAAAACTTACAACCTGCTCATCGGCGAGGCACGAGCTGAAAAAGTCAAGATACAAATCGGCTCTGCCGTCCCCTTGCAAGAGGAATTGACCATGGAAGTGGCCGGCAGAGATACCATCTCGGGCATGCCGAGAAAAATCGTTATAACGAGTGAGGAAGTCCGTGAGGCTTTGCGTGGCCCTATCGCTATGATTATAGATGCAGTTGCGGCAACGCTGGAGAAGGCCGAGCCGGAATTGTCCGCCGACCTCATCGACAACGGCATACACATCTGCGGCGGCGGCTCACTGCTGCGGGGAATGGACACAGCATTAGCAAATGCAACCGGCTTGAAGGTTCAAACAGTCGATGACCCTCTCAGCTCAGTGGCCCGTGGTACCAGCGTGTACATGGAAAATCTGGAGTTGTGGAAGGATACAATGAACCATAATGAGCATGGATGGGAATAATCTAATAGTCCATCGCAGGTTGATACGAAATACGAAGTACGACTATGGCGAAGAATGTGACCAAAGTCTCCGGACGAATGTTATTTATATGGTTTATCTTAATCGGGCTTATTTTCCTCTTTGCTCCGCGGAGGCTGACAAATAAATTCCAGTTCGCATTTGTCCGCATTTTTCGTCGGCCTTTAAGTGTTGGCAGAAACATTTCGCTTTCCGCATCCCGATTGATGGCATCGGAACAGCGCTTGGGCACAAACCTTGTTAGCCGCGAGAGATACAACAGGCTCCATAGCCATCTCGCCAACGTTACGGAATGGTTGAAACAAGAACGTCAAAAGGTTGAAAGGCTGTCGGGACTGCGGGATAGACCTGTTTGGAAAGGTGTGGATTTTGTGTTAGCTGATGTCATTGCAGCCTCTATCAATGAATTACACAGTGAGCTTGTTATCAACCGCGGCCAAAAAGACGGTCTGGCTGAGGACCAATTCGTTTTGGCCAATGAGAGCATCATCGGAACCATATCCAAAGTGGATACCCGCACAGCCCAGGTAAGGATGATTACCGACCCGGCATCCAAAGTAGCAGTAAAGATAGCAAAATTAAATATGGACAGGATAATGCAGGGTAAGGGTAACGGCTCCGCCAAGGTCCAGCTGGTTTCGACAAAATATAAAATCAAAATCGGCGACATCGTTTATGCCCAGAAAAAACCCGGATTCTTAAGTACACCTGTGATTGTTGGAACGGTAGCCCAACGCAAAAGCAACGATGAAAATCCCCTTCTCTGGGATATAACGGTTAAACCCGCCTGTGATATAGAGAGCCTGACAGATGTAGCTGTTATCGTAATGAACCCACGGTAGGGGCCTGCCCGTCTTGGCACGGCCTCGCCGCGACAGGTCGGAACCTTATAATCTCCCCCATCCGGTAATGAACAAACATGGAAAATCCGAAATTCTACCTGCTGCGACGAGCGCAGCACGGCGAGAGCACTAAATCCTAAACAAATTCAAATCCCGATGAATCGGGAAATTCAAAATCACAAATTTGCTGTTTTGAACATTATTCCCGACAAGTCGGGATTAGGATTTAGGACTTTCGGCTTTCGGCCGAAAGCCGTGTGCCTGCCCGGGGCAACGCTCCGTCGCTAAAGCTATGGAGCGTCGGCGACCGTGGCACGGCCATCTTGGCCGTGTTTTTCACGGGCTGGAAGCCCGTGCTACGATTGATTCTCTCGAATACAATCCACCCGCTTGAGCAGGATTCTATTGCAATACTGATGTGCTTTGTGTAGAATAACTTTTGACCGATATGTTCTTTCCGAAATAGCATCGTGTAATAGACATTCTAGAGCGGTACTGGAATAACCGGGGTGTAGCTCAGCTTGGCTAGAGCGCCTGCTTTGGGAGCAGGAGGCCGTAGGTTCGAATCCTATCACCCCGATTTTGGACAGAAAGGACAATTGCTCATGGAGAAAAGAAGCAGGATATTTGCAGGCACCGTTTGCTTTTGGGTAATAGTGTGCATGTTTTCAGTAGCAAATGCACAGCCCCGCCGTTTTGTTTCGATTTCGGCGAGTTCAGCCGAGCCGCAAAATCCAAGCAGCGGGGCACATAAGCGCAAGGCCAAACAGATTTTGGACGCCGGCGGCGTGAAGGGTGGTCTCGTCGTCCATATCGGCTGCGAGGATGGAAAGCTCACGGCCGCGCTGTGCGCGAGTGATAGCTACCTGGTTCATGGCCTGGACAAGGACGCGACGAATGTCCGGAAGGCACGAAATTATATCGAGTCCCTTGGGTTATATGGCAACGTGTCGGTCGAGCTGTGGAAAGGTAAGCGCCTGCCCTATATTGACAACCTCGTCAATCTCTTGGTGTCGGAGCAACCTATCGAAGTTCCAATGAGTGAGGTTATGCGTGTTTTAGCTCCTAATGGCGTGGCATATATTAAGAGGGGTAAAACGTGGAAGAAGAAGGTTAAACCATGGCCTGATGAAATAGATGAATGGACGCATTTTCTTCATGGTGCGGACAACAATGCAGTGGCGAAGGACGCCAGGATAGCAACGCCCAAACATCTGCAGTGGGAGGCCGAACCCAAGCGCACGAGGGACCATGATGCGCAGGCCAGTATAAGTGCAATGACTTCCAGCAGCGGACGGGTGTTCTATATACTTGATGAAGGGCTGACATCGCTTATCCATCATCCCGCAAAATGGAAGCTCATTGCCCGTGATGCCTTTAACGGGAAGTTATTGTGGAAGCGTAACGTTGATTCCTGGATAACGCATTTGCACTATTTCCGCTCCGGCCCAGCCCAACTGCCTCGGCGTCTTGTCTCGATTGGTGACCGTGTGTATGTAACACTGGGATTTACTGCACCCGTGATGGCACTGGATGCAGCGACAGGCAAAACGATACTGGCGTACAAGGGGTCGGAAAAGGCAGAAGAGTTTATATGTCATGATGAAGTTCTGCTTGTGGTAGTCGGAGACCCGCAGGTGTGGAACCGTTACGCTCCCAAGATTGATAATTACTGGGAGTTCTACGACGAGAATCCCGATGTATCGGGACAGGCCGGTAAGCACATTATTGCCTACAATGCCGATACAGGAAAAAAGCTATGGAACATAACGGGAGATAATCTCGCCCGCCTGGCGCCATTGTCCCTGACATCTGGAAACAAGAAGGCTTTCTACCTGGATAACGAAAAACTTTACTGTGTTGAGCTGCAAAGCGGCAAGGAACTCTGGAATGTCCCGTTTGGCACACGGGGACTTTTTCTGAGGAACTATGCGCCGACCGTGGTCCAGTATAAGGACACGGTTGTCTGTCTCTCATTGGACAGGCTGGCGGTATTTTCGATCAAGAATGGAAACAAGCTTTGGGAGAACAAAGGATATGCGGGCTTTGCTTCGCCTGGTGATTTGTTTGTCATCAATGATGTTGTATGGACCTTTCCCGGTACCCAGGCAATCAGGGTGAAGCCGGACGATGTTCCAGGTAAAGGTAAGGAGTTTCTGGGTTTTGACCTGTACAGCGGCAAGATAAAGAAATCGTTAGTCAAAAGCCAGGTGTGGCCGGGCGGACATCATCATCGTTGTTACCGCAATAAGGCCACCGAGCGATACCTTATCAGCAGCCGGCGCGGTCTCGAATTTGTGGACCTCGAGGGCGATGACAATACTATCAACTGGTGGGTCAGGGGTGTCTGTCAGTATGGCTTCATGCCCTGCAATGGACTGATATATGCCCCGCCGCATCCTTGCCAGTGTTTCAACGATATCAAGTTTGACGGGTTTCATGCCCTTGCGGCTCAAAAAGTAAAAACTGAGAGCGAAGGCGGAGTGAGGTTAGTCAAAGGTAAGGCATACGGGCAAATATCGCTGGACACTGAACACCGGATACTTAACACGGCTCGACTGAGCTCGCCGAAGTCTGCTGGACCGGAGTCCGGGAACCTGCTCTGGGCACCGCCGGTGCCGAATACCAATCCCCAGGAGTGGCCGACATATCGTCATGATATTACGCGCAGTGGTTGTACGAGCACAAAGGTCCCGGTCGATATTAAGAAGAAGTGGCAGGCCGATATTGGCGGTAAGTTGAGCAGTGTGGTTGTGGCCCAGAACAAACTTTTTGCCAGTGCGGTTGATAAGCAGACTATCTACTGTCTTGACGCGGCCAATGGTAAGGAGCTTTGGAAGTTCGTCGCAGAAGGACGTGTTGATTCGCCGCCGACTATATATGGCGAAATGGCGATTTTCGGATGCCGCAATGGTTATGTTTACACGCTGCGGGCATCTGACGGCCAATTAGTCTGGCGGTTCAGGGCAGCACCGATGGACAGACGCACGGTGGTCATTGACAGACTGGAATCTATCTGGCCTATACATGGCAGTATTCTGGTTGTAAACGGCACAGTCTATTTTTGCGCGGGGCATAGTTCGTACCTTGATGGGGGACTCCGGCTGTATGGTCTGGATGCCAAATCAGGCCAAGTGCGGTACAGTACAACTCTCAGTTCAGATGGTGCCAGTAGAGATGGTGCCTTGCCGGACGTTCTTATTTCGGATGGACAGAATATCACGATGCGCCAGAAACGCTACGATTTGTCGCTTCAAGAAAGTAAAAGACCGAAAGCCGCTACCATAACTGCAAATACCGGTCTGTTAGAAGATTGCTGGGGGCACAGGTGGAACTGGATATTAGGAGCTTCTGACGCATTCGGCAAGCTGCTGGTGTTTGATGACAAAATGGTTTATGGCGTTCAGACATATTACACGTTCCTTAAATACGACAAATCAATGCAGCCCGGCACACATACCGGGCACCTCCACCAGAAATACGCCAGATACACGCCAGGACAGTTCCCCATAGGGACCAGGCTTTTTGCACGGGAAAACAAGAAGGAAAAGAATCTTGAATTGATTAAAAAACTCAGACGCACCCTGGAAAGTAACAGCCACAAATGGAACAGAAAGATGCTTGTTCAGTTCCGTGCAATGGTGTTGGCCGACAATGTTCTCTTCGGCGCCGGGTGGAAGGACTCGGAGAAGATATTTGAGGGACCCCGCCCGGCGGGAAGCCGGAAGAATCCTTACAGCGAGAACGAATCGGTCCTGACGGTCATCTCTACCGCTGACGGCCAGACACTCAAGGAGTATCCACTTGAAGCCGAACCGGTCTTCGACGGCATGGCCGCGGCCTACGGACGGCTCTACCTTTCGATGAAAAACGGCCGAGTCTTATGTATGGCACCGAAGTAACTACTATTCTGTAACACGCCTGTTAGTCGAAGACCCCTTCCAGCAGGGGGGAGCGTGCGTTTCCGCATCTAATCTGATGGCTTAGTAGGGGCGGTTACTACTCTGTGAAGTAGCTCCGTTCTCCGTAGCAGAGCTGCTGCGAAGGATGAATCGCTACGTAGCACGAGTCGCGAACCGCACCTACTAACCACCACGCATTTATCGTGTTACAGACCACTACATTAACCACGCCATGCGAATTGACACCTAATTCTCGGTTTAAGGTGCCGGGCGATACAGACGAATGTCATCAAAAAAGACCATACCTGAACCGCCGGCCTGAATATTGTTCTTATCGCCGAAACCAATAGAAATCGTATTGACATTGGTCAGGTTCACGCCCTGAGCTGCAAACTCCTGCAGGTCGATTCTCCATTCCGTCCAGGTATCTATTTGCACTACACTGGGGTCATCGTGATAGACCACCGCGCTACCGCTGAGAGCAACATACATCCGCTCAGCAGTGTTAGCTGCATCACCATAGAACCACAGCGACAGTACTCCAACACCTTCCTCTGTCCAATCCCGCACCGAGACCAACGTCATGGCTGCCTCAGAGTATTTGAAATTGTTCTCGTAATAAAGCGGCATCGATTGACCGCCGCCGTGAACAATAGTAGTCTCGGCAAAAGGAGGCTCAGCATGACCTGCCATAGAGCCATTCGTCGGGACTTCCCATCCGTCTATCCACGTACTGAATATCTCGTCGGGCGGATAGTCGTTGTAGTCCTCAATGTCGTCTATCCCAATGAAGTCGGCTACCGTGAAACTCCATACGTTGCCTTTGCTGATTGTCGCGTCGGTATTGTACTCATCGATACGCCAGTAGTAAGGCCCGCCGCCCCATTCAACGCCTTCGGGTGGAGTGTAAATAGTAACACCCTGTCGGCCTTGATATATACCGGTCGTATCGGATGCATCGGCATCGACAACGGCGTCTCTATCAATCCCGAAGTAAACATCGTGCCCAGATGCATTATCTCCCGGCGACCAGCTAAGGGGTGTCGCATCTCTAATGTACGGTGTTGAGCCAGGATTCGGACTCGGACCCCAGGCAACTAATGGGTCACCTCGCATGGCCAGCAGAATATCTTCTACTGTCAGAACCTTGTCATAGATTCGGACATCGTCAACGATGCCGGGGAAGTAACCCCCCGAATCTATGCGCTTGCCTATCCGAATGTCGCCTTGGGTGCTTAGGCCTGGGTGGGCCTCACTGCCAACTAACACGCCATCGCCGTACCACCTTATCGTTGTTCCATCATATGAGGCGGCGAAATGGTGCCACTCCAGATCAGGGGGCATTATGTTCTGCTCCCAGCCGTGAACGTGAATACCGTAGTAACCGGCGGTTGTCGTGCTGGTGCCACCTACTACCTCGATATCGAAATGCAGATCATCTCCGCTGGAAGCCGAGAAGCCAAAGACGTTTGTCCAGTCTGGTATATTCATCGTCCTGTTCATCTTCGCCCAGCCGGCGATCGTTCTCGGAGCATCACCGGTTATCCCTATGTCACCGCGACTCACATAGTCATCGACGCCATCAAACTCGAGTGCGTCGCCAATGTATCCGGATGTACCTTGTGGATCTCCATTTATCGTCCCGTGATTTCCGTGGCCGGACCAGTCGATAACCGTGCTGCCGGTGCCTTCATCAAGCTTCCACCAGCCGACAAGACTGGGATCTGAAATCGGTATAACAGGTAGAGTTCTGAAACTCCAGACATCGCCTTTATTCGTGGCGACGCCGTCAAACTCATCGATACGCCAGTAGTAGGTCTTCTCTAATTCAAGAGGCCCGGGAGTATAGGTTGTAGTTCCCTGAGAAAAACCCACAAGGGCACTGTTCACATCGTCAAAATTGTCACCGAAATATACGTAGTGTAATCTGGCACCGAAACCTGCTGCCCAGTTAAGCTCCACATTCGTGTCCACAAATTTGGCGCCATCAGCCGGCTCGGGGTCATAGGCGATTTGGGGGGGAATCCAAAAGCTCCAGACATCGCCTTTCCAGGGACTATTCGGATCTAAGTCGTTGACCTCATCGATTCGCCAGTAGTAAGTTGTGCCCGGAACAAGACCGTCCGGATAAGAAAATCCGTGAAAACCAATAATAAAATTCGTTACGGCTTGGTTGCCCAGGAACGTACTTTCGGCTCCGTCGTTCACATCGTCAAAATTTTCACCGATGTACACATCGTGCGAGACCGCAAAAGCTCCCGGCGCCCAGGAAAGGGTTAACCATGTTTGCTCGAGCAATGCACCATCGGCTGGATTCGGATCAATAGCCTTTACTTGGGGCGCTGCTCCCCCCGGTTCAATTCCGGCAACATACTCTCCTTCATAGACATAAACAAAATCCAGCCAGAATGGAACTTCAACGCCGGCACATGAGAACTCAAGCTTTCCCTCGTCTTTCTCGGCTTGAGAGGTCGTTGTGTACTCAGCCCACTCGGTCGTCAACTGATAGCCTGTCCAGCCCCAGGTAATAGTGTTATCCTCCGCTTTTATCGTCGTTGCAAGGGGACGTGGTGCTTCAGCTTTGGCCCAGAAGCTGATAGTATACTGCGTGCCAACCTTGAGCGGAAATGATATATTCGCCACAATGAAATACCAGTCGGTAGTTCCTATGGGCTCAACCCTAAGGCTTCTGGTGCCGTCAATGAACTCTGTATCGACAATCGTGGCGTTACTACCTGCACCCGCTGGGTCATTCCAAGTACACCATTGATACCAGTCCGGGTCATCTAAGATAACCTCGTCCTCTTCAAAACTTGGATTTAGCACCAGGTTATCGACTTGTGCATGAGTTACCAGTGGGGCAGCAAACAGCACCAAAACAAAGGAAGTCAAATAGATTAGTCTTTTGCACATAATAGTTCTCTTTCAAAAAGAGTTAAAATAATTATGAATTATGTTCTGGCCACACACCAAAACGCTCGTTGTCCTCAACAAGTATCAATCAACCACACCCCCATATCTTGCTTCGCAAGAAGCAATGGGGGGCCACCTAAATTCCAGCTTACGGTGCCGGTCGATACAGCCGAATATCGTCAAATAACACCATGCCTGAACCGCCGGCTTGCAGACTGTTCTTATCGCCGAAACCAATAGAAATCGTATTGACATTGGTCAGGTTCACGCCCTGAGCTGCAAACTCCTGCAGGTCGATTCTCCATTCCGTCCAGGTATCTATTTGCACTACACTGGGGTCATCGTGATAGACCACCGCGCTACCGCTGAGAGCAACATACATCCGCTCAGCAGTGTTAGCTGCATCACCATAGAACCACAGCGACAGTACTCCAACACCTTCCTCTGTCCAATCCCGCACCGAGACCAACGTCATGGTTACCTCAGAGTACTTGAAATTGTTTTCGTAGTAAACCGGCATCGATTGACCACCGGCGTGAACATTACCTGTCTCGGCAAAAGGAGGGTCGGCATGTCCTGCCATAGAGCCATTCGTTGGGACTTCCCATCCGTCTATCCAGGTACTGAATATCTCGTCGGGCG
>CAYQKF010000035.1:0-42174 GCA_964417935.1 uncultured Pirellulales bacterium | reverse complement strand
GGCAGCTCCACCTTTATTGTTTCAGCAATCGTGCGGGGCCCGGCAAAACCGATAAGCGCCCCAGGCTCAGCTATTAAACAATCGCCCAACATTGCAAAGCTCGCCGTGACCCCGCCGGTCGTCGGGTCGGTCAAGACGCTGATATAAAGTCCGCCCGCCTCGTCAAATTTCGCTAACGCCGCGGAAGTCTTAGCCATCTGCCCTAATGACACTACGCCCTCGTGCATTCTTGCCCCGCCGGAGCAGCAAACTGCTGCTAAAGGAAGTTTCTCGGCCATCGCCATATCGACCGCCGCACAGAGTTTTTCACCGACTACAAAACCCATAGAGCCCATCAGAAAATTCGGCTCCATCACTGCTAAGATAACGCCTCTGCCTTTGATAAAGGCCTTGCCGATTAGCATGGCCTCTTTTGCACCGGATTTTTTCGCATCGTCTTTGATTCGCTGTTTATAAGTGGTTCCCCTGAACTTAAAGCCCAACGGGTCATCGGTCGTCAAATCGCCAAGACTCTCCTGAAAAGAATCTTCATCGACCAGATACTTAATTCGAGTCGCCGCCTCGATGCGAAAGTGATGATTGCATTCCGGACAGACGTTAAGGTTCTTTTCGACGGCGCTTTTATAGAGCATGTGCTCACAGCCCGGACACCGCACCCACAGCCCTTCAGGCATCTCTTTACGCGGCTTCAACGAGAAACCTTTCCACTTGGATTTCACTTCTTCGCCCATAACAACCTGTATTTAGTCCTGCACCCTTCGAAGTGCCTAAAGTGACAGCGAAGCTGTCATTCTGAGCGAAGCGAAGAATCTCTTTTTCGTTGGCCAGATCCTTCGGCTGCGCCTCAGGATGACACATAAGTGTCACTTTAGCTCACTTTAGGCACTTTAGCTCACTTTAGTCACTTGACAACCAAAGAAGCATTCTACCAAAAATATACAGAAATAGCTACAAAAAATTACTCCGCCGCTTCTCGAATGGCGTTTATCGCGGCAATACGGTCGGTTTTTGCGAATATTGCGTTGCCCGCTACAAGTGTATCGGCACCGTAGGAAACCACTATCGGTGTGGTTTGAGGGTCTATCCCGCCATCGACTTCGATGCGGATATCAGGCCCGACAATCTCCCTGATTCGGGCGATTTTTTTTGCCGCCTCAGGCATAAACTGCTGTGCGCCAAAGCCAGGATGCACCGTCATCACAAGAACCATATCGCAAAGCGGCCCGACGCCCTCTATCGTTTCAACCGGAGTCTCCGGATTCAGGCATATCCCGGCACTGCACCCTAAATTGTGTAATTTGTCGATAAGTCTTTGCGGCTGGTCGGCTACTTCGATATGGAATGTTATATGGTCGGCGCCGGCCTCAACAAAACGCTCGGCATATTTGGCCGGCTCACTTATCATCAAATGAGCATCGAAAACAAGACTGCTGCACTTGCGAAGCTTGGCAATCACCGGCGGCCCGATAGTAATATTCGGAACAAAGTGGCCGTCCATAACATCAAGATGCACCATACTCACACCAGCCGAGGCAACCATCGCTATCTCGTCAGCTAACCTGGCAAAGTCTGCGCTCAATATCGAAGGTACAATCTCAATTGTCCCTGCTTTGGGTAATCGCATCTCAATTGATTATCGATTATTTGCTAATGATTATTTGTTTCACTGCAGCAAGCTGATGTTGCTGGTGTATTAACCAGGAACCTGGACAAAAATCCAGTTTCAGTCTTTCAGTAACGTCTTCAGCTCATTCCATATCCTCATATCCTCGGCCTGGTCGGATAGCTTTCGAGCCCAGCTTTGAAGGTAGCCTGTATCGAGTTTCTCTTTATGCCGCATGACTATTCTCTCGGCGTCTAATAAAACCATCATCTTTTCTGCTTTGTAGCCAGGCTCTTTTGTAAGCAAATAGGATTATCTTCAGGGAAATTTCTGCGCCATTCCCAGATAAGTTCAGAGGAAAGCAGGCTCTCCTCAAGTCGCAACGCCTTTTTCCAGGACAGATTCCTGAGCCACTGCTTTTTTTCTTGCTCTGACTTTTCGAATCTGCTCTTATCCAGCAGCGCCTTATTATCTTTAGATTGTTTCATCATAAGGCTATCCCTACTCTTTTTATTAGTACTATTTTTCATCCAAAATTCCAAGGCACTTGAATTTTTTGCCTTCCAGAAATTCGAGTGAAGCGCCTCCACCGGTGGAAATATGGCTTATCTTGTTCTCCAGACCGAGCTTCTTTACCGCGCTCGCACTGTCACCGCCGCCGATTATGCTGCGTGCTCCTTTATCTGTGGTCTCGGCAACAGCCAAAGCGACGGCTTTCGTTCCTTCATCGAAAGGCGGCAGCTCAAAAACACCCATCGGGCCGTTCCAGACTACGGTCTTTGCGCCGACAAGTTTCTCCGCAAAAAGCTTTTGTGTTTGCGGGCCGATATCCATACCCTGCCAGTCGGCTTCAATATCACCGCTGACTACTTTGTTTCGAGCATTAACTTTGAATTCGGCGGCAATGACTGTGTCAACCGGCAAAACTATTTCGCAGCCCTGGTCTTTAGCCTGTTCGAGAAGACCCGTGGCTTTATCGAGAAAGTCGTCCTCACACAGGCTTTTGCCGACGGTACGTCCCTCGGCTTTGAAGAACGTATAAGCCATTGCCCCGCCGATTAGGATGCAGTCAACTTTTTCCAGAAGATTTTCAATCACACCTATCTTATCTGAAACCTTCGCTCCACCCAATATCGCAACGAATGGTCTGTTTGGGTTACTAAGGGTGTCACCTAAGAATTGTAGTTCCTTTTCGATAAGGAAACCGATGACCCGCGGCTTGCCTTCCATAAATGCCGGCACCGTATACATCGACGCATTGTCCCTGTGCGCCGTGCCGAAGGCATCGTCAACGTAAATATCCGCCAGTTCCGCAAGCTGCTTCGCAAAATTGTCTTTGGCCTGCCGCAGTTGCGCATCTTCTTTTGCCGCCTTGTCTTTTATCGTTTCTTCCCTGTGAAAACGCAGGTTCTCAAGCAGCATACAATCGCCGCTCGCCAGCGCCTGGGCCTTTGCCTTCGTCTCGGGACCGATACAATCCTCAACGAAGACAACCTCCTGTCCTAAAAGCTCCGAAAGTCTTTTCGCCACGGGTGCCAGAGACATTTTTTCATTTCTTTTTCCCTTAGGCCTGCCGAGGTGGCTCATCAGAATCAGCGCACCGCCGCCATCCAATATCTTCTTTATTGTAGGCAGTGCCTTAACGATTCGGTCATCGCTGGTGATATTGCAGTCCTCGTCCAGCGGCACATTAAAATCGCACCGCATCAGGACCTTCTTACCCCGCACATCGATATCGGCAACAGTCTTCTTAGCCATCTCCTTTACCCCTTGGGAATTTAGAATCCAGAATTGAGAAGGTTTCTACATTCTTCATTCTTAATTCTAAATTCTCAACAGCCCTTCGCCATTCTTTCCATAATATCGACGCTGCGGTTCGAGTAACCCCACTCGTTGTCATACCAGCTTACGACCTTAACTGTCCTGCCGATGACCATTGTGCACAAAGAATCGAAAATGCTCGAAGCAGAGTCGTTAATGATATCGCTGCTGACTATCGGCTCATCGCAATAGACCAGGATGCCCTTCATCGGCCCTTCTGCTGCCACTTTCATTGCTGCGTTTACGCTATCAACCGTAACGTCTTTTTTGACATTAACCACAAGGTCAACGATACTGCCGACCGGAATAGGCACCCGAACAGCCATTCCGTCGAGTTTGCCGTCAAGTTCGGGAATAACTTTGCCGATGGCTTTTGCAGCACCGGTGGTAGTGGGGATAATGTTCGCCCCCGCCGCACGCGCACGACGCAGGTCACTATGTATCATATCAGCCACATTTTGGTCGTTGGTATAAGCATGAATGGTAGTCATAACTCCCTGCTCAATACCAAACGCATCGTTGAGGGTCTTGGCCAGAGGTGCAAGGCAGTTGGTCGTACAGCTTGCGTTCGATACACATTTGACGTCACTGGTCAGCATCTCGTCATTTACGCCCAAAACGATAGTCGCATCAATATCATCCTTTGCCGGAACACTTAGCATGACCTTACTGGCGCCGGCCTTGAGATGGTCGGCGTAACCGCCCTTCGGTGATTCGGCCGTGCGAAAGATACCCGTCGATTCCAGAACAACCTTCACGCCCATATCCTTCCAGGGCAGTTCCGCAGGATTCCTGACAGCTAAAACCTTGATGGCCTTGCCGTTGATGACCAATTCATCTTTTTTCGCCTCGACAGTCCCGCCCCATTTGCCCATCACCGTGTCATATTTGAACAGATGCGCAAGGCTCTTGGCGTCCGAGAGGTCATTGATAGCGACCAGGTCCAGATCGCCTTCTCTTTGCATAATAATTCTTGCCACGGCTCTGCCGATTCGGCCGAACCCGTTAATTGCCACCTTTGTTGACATATGTATTTCTCCTTATTTTCAATTCTAAAAACGCTATTTTTTACTGGTTTAATCCCCCGCCAATTACCACTTCGGGGTAAACGAGAGAGCTACTTTATGTATTACCCGCACCCTTGTCAAGAATTTATTAAACGATTTGAGATTCTGCAAAACGGAGTCGCGACTTCCCAAAACGGAGCCGCGACTGTAAAGGAGCGGTAATTGGCTTACTATTGACCTCAAAACGGTCTTTTTTTCAGAACATTAGCGGTTCTTTCTATTTTTCTTTTTCTGCGAGCTAATTGTCGTGGAAGTTTGGCTCTCTCTCCTGGCTTTGCTGAGTTGGGGGGCCATTTGATTCTTCCAGGCTGTATAGGCCTGCTGAAGATGTTTAACAATTTGTGGATTTTGTTTTGCGAGGTTGTTTTTTTCTCCAATATCCCCTTCAAGGTCATATAGTTCTAAAGACCCTTCTCTATTAAAAAGTAGTTTCCATTTACCTTCTCGAACGGCCCACTGTTTGACACCATCGTCCCAGAAAAGAATCTTGTGCAGGGGCTTTTTCGTCTGTGCGCGAAGAACCGGCAGTATATTCTTCCCGTCATATACTCGGCCGTCGGGAAGCCTGGTACCCACAGCAGCGCAGATGGTCGGCAGGATGTCCAGTGAAATAACAGGCTCATCGCAAACTGTTCCTTTCGCTAATTTCCCCGGCCAGCGAACAATAAACGGCACGTGGATTCCACCTTCGTAAACGCTGTGCTTATAGTCTCGCAAAATGCCGTTGTTGGCAAAATTTTTCCTGGCGCCTCCGTTATCGGAGAAAAAGATAAGCAGGGTATTATCATCCACGCCGGTTCGTTTCAGAGCATCTAACACTTTTCCAATCGCCTCATCCATACTCGTGAGCATTGCCAGGTAGATATCCCGGTTCTCATCCCCGGTATTGAAGCGCTTGATATACTTCTGCAGCGCCTGCAGGGGCCAGTGCACAGCGTTAAAAGGCAGATAAAGGAAAAAGGGCTGTTTTTGATGCCGCTCAATAAATGACACAGCTTCGCGTCCCAGGTTATCTGTCAGATAACCGGTATCGTTAATCGGTTTGTCATTGCGATAAATTGAGTTATATTCATTCGTTATCTGGAGTTTGAAATAATCATGCGCTCCGTGTCCTAAGAATCCGTAGAATTCATCAAATCCCCGCTTCAAGGGATGATATTCCGGCTCAATACCCACATGCCATTTACCGATAACCGCCGTTGCATAGCCTTGCTTTTTAAGCACCTCGGCCGCCGTAACTTCACTCAGGGGCAGTCCCACCCTCGAATCGCCGCCTGTATAGAAGCCGAACCGCTGCTGATATCGGCCGGTTAAGAGTCCTGCCCGAGTAGGCGCACAGACATAGGCGCTCGCATAGCCGTTTGTCAATCGCACGCCTTCGGCGGCCAGCCGGTCGATATTGGGTGTGCCGACCTCTTTCGGATGGTCGTAACAGCTCAGGTCCGCATAGCCCTGGTCGTCGGATACGATGAGCACAATGTTAGGGCCGCCGGAATTATTCTGATTGGTTGTTGCAGACCGGACCTTGCCGCCAAGGCATATTCCCGACACTGCCAACAATGATGAACGTAAAAAGTTTCTTCGGGTTATTATGTTCTTTATCATTTTCTCCACAGCCATACTCTCCATTAATTATTTTATCCGATATTCCTCAGGGCAAACATCCTCCCTGCACCTGTTACATACTACTACTTTATTGACGTATTTTACAGGAATTTTATTGTGATTTTCTGTAACATATTTGACTCTTGCGCAATTATAACTCTGACAATGGTTGGTGTTATGGCAAAAGTTGTTGAGCGAACAGAAAATGACGATTTAGTGCTGAAAGCCCGCACACAAGCGAACGCATTGGGTCGGCTGTACGAATTGTACTACGAGCGAATCTTCCGGTTCTGTGTCCATCGGCTCTTTAACAAAGAAATCGCAGAGGACGTAACTTCCACAGTCTTCCTCGAAATAGCTCGAACGATTCGCAGTTTCAAAGGTCGAACCGAGGCCGATTTCCAAAACTGGCTGTATGCCATAGCCGCCAACCAGGCAAACGCCTATATAAGAAAAACCTCGCGACGCAAAAAGCTGCTCGAAACGGCAGTCGGCTCAATAACAGCTTCTACTGCCGGCAGCACTGATAAATCATCCGGTCCGGATTGGCCGATGCTTTACACGGCCATCCTGAAGTTAAAGCCGCAGCACCAAACCATTGTTACGCTAAGGTTCTTTGAAAACCTTCGGTACGAGCAGATAGCTCAAATTCTAAACGTCAAAGAAGCAACCGTGCGCGTTACCTTACACAGAATACTTAACGAGCTGCGAAACCATTTGCGGACCGTTATGGATGGAGAAATGTAAAATGTTCAAAAACGAATCCGAGTTTAAGGAAATCATCGCTCGGCTGAATATCGATGTCGAGCCGAACCCGGCGCATCGCGAAACGCTGCGCCGACAAATGCTTTCTGTCTTCAACAAAACTGCACAACAATCACAAAAACGAACAACGCCATTTGGCGTTTTAAGGAGAACTATTATGAAAAGTCCAGTTACAAAAATAGCCGCTGCTGCGGTGATAATTATAGCCGTGCTTACCGGCATACATTACTTCGGTGTATCGATTCCCGGTACAAGTGTTGTCTTCGCAGATGTTGTCGAACGACTGCACAATGCCCGCACAATGACTTACACTGTGAACGCAACTACAGCAATTGAAATAGCTTTCAAAGAGCCGGGGTATATGCGAACGACAATGCCCGGCGGTCTCGTCACAGTCATAGATTGGGCACAGGGAAAGGGCATTAGCATCCTTCCTTCGAGAAAACAATTCATCGAAATGGAAATGTCCAATCTGCCGCATGATCCGGCACAGCAACCGTTCAATGTCATCGAAAAATTAAGAACCCTTCCCGACCGGGCGGACGAAGAGCTCGGAACCAGGGAAATAGACGGCCGGGCGCTTCAAGGATTCCGCGTAACCAAAGAGGGCGTGATTAACACTGTCTGGATCGACCCGCAAACGCGTGACCTGGTTCGTGTGGAGACCGAGTTTATAAATGCTCCCGGCATGAACGTGGTTATGACCGATTTCCAGTTTGACGTTGACCTGGACGACTCACTCTTTAGCCTTACGCCGCCGGCTGGTTACACAAGTATAGAAGTTCAGGCGGACGTATCCGGAGTTACAGAGCAGGACCTGATCGAATATCTTCGGGCATGGTCGAGCTGGACTAAAGATGGTACGTTCCCACCGACGTTTAATCCTATGGAGCTGCAGAAAGTCTCAATGGAGATGGAGCAGCAGGGTAAGTTTGTTGATGGCCAGACCTCGGAGCAGCAACGTGAACGGGATGCAATGAAAATGTATCGCGGGATAATGTTTTGGACACAATTACCTGCGGAGAGCAACTGGCGCTATGCCGGCGAGGACGTAAAATTTGGTGATGCCAACACCGCTATCTTCTGGTACCGGCCGGAAGGCGCCGAAACTTACCGCGTTATTTACGGTGATTTAAGCGTCAAGGACGTGGAACCGGAGAACCTGCCGAACTAAATTTGCCAGACAATATTTGTTACAAAGGCCGAGCTTTTTGGGGCTCGGCCTTTTCTTTTTGCAAATTCCACAGCAAAATCTGACATTTTCAGTTGAAAACCAAAATCTACCGGAAAAAACATTTTTGTTTATATCAAAATGTATCCAGCCATCCTCATAATAGTAATCTGTGAAAGTTCGACTGCTTGATGTTGCTTATGCGAGCAATCGTCACCCCGAGCGCAGCCGAGGGGTCTATTGAAAAAGTCATTGCGAAGAAAAAAACCTTTAGCCCTGAGCGAAGCCGAAGGGTCGAAGGGCCGCGGCAATCCTTGTCCCCGCAAGCCGTTAGCGGGGTTCCATCCCCAAATCAATCAACAATTATCATTTGAAAAGGTAAGGTGTGCATTGCACACCGTTTGGCTAATACTCTAATTCTCTAATCAACTAATCACTCATCATTGCTTAGATCTCAGTTATCATCTCGCCGGTATTCAGTGAAAAACACAAAATCTTCTATCTTGATGCCATCCGGACAGACAAAATCGCCTGCCGGGATTTGCCAGGCCAGCCTCGGATAATTCGTTCCATCACAGATGTTCCATATATCCTCTGTGCCGTTTAGCCGTCGCCGGCCTGGCGACATAATCCCTTATCCGTGCCCCGCACAAAGCCTGTCCTAGGTTCCGACTGGCAGCGGGGGAACTTAATCTCTAATCCACAAATTCTCTAATCAACTAATCAATTCTTGGGCCTGCCATTTAGTTAGCCACCCACTCCACTTTGTCCACCCAGCCGCAGTCGCTGTCTCTATAACCGCATTCCCTGCATTGGGTTCGCTAACCACCGTCCACTGCAAAGAGCAAGCTTCATCATCGGTGACGGTCGCGTCCCGTCCAGATTCTTTGTCCTGACACCGTCGACCAGCCAGGTCACTACATCTGCGCCGGCATTGACAATTGGTGGCTGGTTCTCAGCACTGAATGTGAAAATGGGGCACAGCATAAACGGCTCAGTGGTGCTGATGCTGGAGTCATATAGGTCAAGTGCCCAATAGTAAGTCGTGTCAGGGGCCAGCGTAATGGATACTGACTCAATTGCCTGGCGGTCGACAACCTTGGGGTTGGCCTCGATGTCGGGATTAGTGCCGAAGTAGACATCACAAGTTACAATACCTCCTGGTTGATTTGGCTCGGGTAACGTCCATTGAAGCTGGTTAACGCTGACAGCTACGCTCGAACCGTCGGCCGGATTCGGATTAAGCATGTGGATAGCCTTCAATGTGGTTTTGCCTTCATTCGTAACGTCATTAACGTCATAATCCAACTGCAGCGTGCCTTGGCCGTCATAGGCGGTAATCCAGCCGTTGTCAATGTATCCCTGGACGATCGAGAGGTCATTGCCGTCTGTTATCAGCGTACCGGCTGTGACGTTCATTGTGCCAACAGAACCTTCTTCTTGTCTCATAGTAAGGTTCCCGGCGGTAATAATTCCACCATCCAGATTCACATGACCTGTAGCTGTAGCCTTAGTTGCAATCTTGAAGTGCTTCTTGAAGGGATTCACAATTACAGTGCCACCGGTCATATTGAGGGTGGCCGAACCGCTGTGCCCCACAGTGAATGTGCCGCCAACATTTATGGTGCCACTATTCATATTAAGTGTCCCGTTGCTGCCCTCGTCCCGGCCCAATACAAACCACATGGTTATTGTAAGGGTTCCACCATCAACTGTCAGGGCGCCGGTGTTACTACAAGATCCAACAACTGGGTTGTGAGCGAAGCCTTCGTACGCGACAGTTGGACCGGGCAGTAGATTGAGTCTGAGCAGGTCGGCAGAGGTGGGGACTGTACTGGTGGACCAGTTTTCTGGCGTGCTCCAGAGGTGGTCTGTGCCGGCATCGGTCCAGTTCACAGCTTGAACATTACCCATCAGTCCCAGCACCAGAACAAAAGAAACCAGACAAATCATTTTTCTAAACATACTAAACATAATAAATCTCCTTAAAAAAAAGTTAACATAAACCTGCCTTGGCCACACACCAAAGCAACCGACAATGAATTTCACTGTCGCTACACCATATCTGCCCAGGATAATTGTGTACGGCTTTCCACTACCTCCTTCCTTCCAAAAACCCAATATTAGCCTTTAATTGAAATGTAAATTGTTTGTAACCGTTCACGGGTATTTTGACAATATCGGGCAACGCACCCAATGTTGAAATACCCAAATTTCCTTTTATTGTACATACACACGTTGTAGTGCCGGCATCAATATCGCCATCAACACAGCAATGATAGCAATAACCACTAAAAGTTCTATTAGTGTAAACCCTCTTGACTTTTCCATAATAATTACCTCACAGTTCTGAAAAAGGCGCAATAAAAAAGGGCACCGCTAAATCATGTTCATTCAAGGTCTACCAAAACCCATCCGCAACACGCAAGCGATGCCTGTAAGCCTTACGGCAAACGAGCACCGACTTTTCTGCGTTTACGGATTTAAAAACTTGGTAGTTTTGAATGAAACGCCAAAAGCTCAGTACTTATGCACTATTTAATTGTCAATTTGGTTCTCTGCGAAGTCCCGCTCACAAAGAATCCCTCTATAACCTAAGCCAAGTCTAACATCATTATCTTGATAATACAAGTTATTTTTTCCAAAAAAGAGAAAATTTTTCGTTCATCCGGTTAATGCGTAGGTGGGTCCGACAGATCAGGGCCTTAGAGTTGTCTGGAGAGAAAAATCGTTTGGGCAGAGGCTCAGATTTGGGGCACCTGGGGGGAAATCTGTGCCTCTGGGGCCCCAAACGATTTTTCTCGGTCGTCCGAAACGCCGATTGCACATACTCATTATTCGGAAGAACCAAATTTTTTACCGCTCACAGAAGCCATAAATTGCCCACCGGATTTTTCATTTTTTATCCTCCTACTCCCCATATTTGGGCGATAGGATTACCGCCTTTTCTATACGAACAACTTAACAAGAAATAAAGAGGATGATTTTCAATTGATGTTTTTCTCTAAAAAAGCACTATATCATATCTCAACAAAATTATCAATCTAATTTCCCCGCTTTTGGGAAAATAGATACTGAGATTACCGCTCATTCAAGCTCGCCGGACTCCGCTAATGAGCAACGAGGCACGAGCCACAAAATTGAGCATCCAGAATCCAGTATCAAGAATCCAGAATCGAGCATTTTTCAACCAAAAGCGCGGGTACCTTCGAGCAAAAATCGGAATTTTCAAAAATTTTTAACTTACTTTCCCAAATCGAGTTACGAGCGACGAGCGACGAGAAACGGTTATATTTTCGCATCAAAAGCGCAGGTAGCTCTAATTATAGAGGCGCTGCTTTTTTCGCCTCCGGCAATAAGAAGCCAAATACTAAATCCTAAACAAATATAGAAAATCGTCCATCGTCTATCATAAATCCGGAGTATTTCCCAATGTCTACCGAAGCCCAAGACCACCCAAACCGCCATAACGCCCCCAAAATCGAGCTCTGCTCGACCCTGAGCTTGTCGAAGGGCCTGCCCTGCGTAGTAGCCTTTTGCGAAGCCGGGTCCTCTCTCAGCCCTCTACATCTGTCGAGAACCCTCTACAAATCAACCCTTTTTATGCAAAACAAACCCAATTTCCGAAAAAGTCAAATGAACGTAAATATCTTTTCAACAAGGGCTTATGGAAATAAATCCAATTGGACACTTGGTCAAAACAAACCCAATCAAACCCAATTTCAAAATACTACCCCAAAGCAGCGGAAAGAAAAAAAGGTCTCTGGGAAGCTGCTGAAAAAGCAATTTTATTTTTTTCTTGTCGCAAAACCGGCTAATCCCGCACTATATAGCGAGAACACTCCCGTATGGGACGCCTAACGGCGGGATACTTAATAATTTTTTGAGGTGCTAAAATGTCTGAAACTGATAAATACTACCTTGAGCGTTGTTTGGATGGCCATCCGGATGATTATCGCTATATTGTTCGGCGCTATCAGGCGGTTTTGCTGGCCCACTTAGCGGGAAAATTGGGCAACAAGGACAAGGCAGAAGAAGCCGCCCAGGAGTCCCTTGTGCGGGCCTACTTCAATATGAGCAAGCTAAGAAAACCGGGGTCATTCTTTTCCTGGCTGCTCGGTATCGCCGACCGTGTAGCGAAGGAACATCAGAGAAAAGAAATGTTGCACCAACAGCGGGAAGCTATCCGTTCGTTCTCTGCCGAAGCTGCCAGCCCGGAATTGTCGCAGGATTACGGGCTTGAGGCGGCAATCGCCGAGCTGCCTGAAAGCTACCGTAGAGTTGTTCTGCTGCGATATTACGGCAGCCGGTCATGCTCTGAGGTAGCTGAGCAGCTTGATATACCGTTGGGTACAATAACAAAAACATTGTCGCGGGCCTATGCCATGCTGCGTAAGTCGTTGCAGCAGCCAAAGGAAACAGAAAGTTATGAGGTGCAAAAATGAACTGTGCAGAATGTAAAGAAATTTTGGTTGCATATCTTGAGGATCTGTTAGCCGAACCCCAAAAAAACGCAGTCACAGACCATCTGAAGGACTGCCACTTATGTCAGGCCGAGGTAAAGCAGCTAACAGACCTTAGAGAGCGCTTAGTCAGCAACGGCAGGGCAGCGGCCCAGAGTGACCTTGAAGATGAGATCTTAAACCGTATTGTTCGAGAACAGAATGTGAGGCTCAAAGCGGCTGATAAAGCCGGCGCAGGCCTCAAACTAAGGAGACTAATTATGAGAAGTTCAGTCACAAGAATAGCAGTTGCGGCCGCGATACTCGTCGTAGCTGCCCTTGGCGTCTTTTATATCATGGAGCCGTCTGTCACATTTGCCGATGTAGTCAAGCCTCTCCTCAATGCACGGACTTTGATTCTGGACATGATTGTGGGCGACGAAGAAACAGGCACTGTCATCCATGATGTAATTGTGGGTCAGCGAATCAGAAGGGTCATATCCGGGCAGGAACATGTCGTCAATATTATTGACCCGGAGAGTGCGAAAATGCTCACGCTCCATACCGAGGGAAATATAGCGGCATATTCTGATATACAAGGCTCGCTTCAGGAAGGAACAAGAGATTACGTGGCTTTTCTTCGGAAAATTATTACCGACGTACAGGACAATCCCGATTTTGAAGCTGAGAAGCTTGGCGAAAAAGAAATCGACGGACAAAAGGTTATTGGGTTTTTGGCCGGGGAATTTACAATCTGGGCTGATGCCAAAACGGCTTTGCCTGTACGCATTGAGGTTCAATCACCGTTATCTATTGTCTTCAAGAACTTCCAGTTTAATGTGCCTGTAGAAGAGTTAGAGTCACTGGTCAGTATGGATTTGCCGGATGGATATACGGAGCAGAAGAAAGTGTTCGACATGACGACATCCACAGAGCAGGACCTCGTTGAGTGCTTACGAATTTGGGCAGAAGTTCTACTGGACGGTAATTTCCCTGAAGCCATAGGTATGGAAGAATTAATGAAACAGCTTCCTCAGGTCGAAGCAAGGCTTGCTGAATCGGTAGCTTCAGCCGAAGAGGGGACGCAAAAAGGAATGACATTGGGCAAGGGGATGTTATTCATAATGGGCCTTAAAGACCAGCACTATGCGGGCAATGGTGTAAAACTTGGTGATGCCGACAAGGCGATATTCTGGTATCAGCCGGAAAGCTCCGAAACTTACCGTGTCATCTACGGTGATTTGAGTGTAAAAGACGTAGCGCCGGAGAACCTGCCGAAGTAAATTTATCAACCAACTCTGGTATCTACTACAAAGGCCGGCCCCTGCCAGCGACAAGCAGGGGTCGGCCTTTTCTTTTTGCAAATTCTGTGGCAAAATCAGACAATTTGGGCTGAAAAGCAGGATATGCCGGAAAAAATGATTTTATTTAGAGCAAAATATATCCCTTCATCGTTATATTAGTGACAATCGATTGTTCTGATATCAGGCAAGTGAGTCACAGATGCTTGAAGACAGATTACTTTTATGGAAATTCAAGCGCGGCAGCAAGAATGCTTTCAGACTTATCTATGAAAAGTACGCCGGTGATTTGCTAACGTTAGCAGCCAACCTTTTGAATGACAAAGCGGGCGCCGAGGATGTTGTGCAGGATGTTTTTATCTCGTTCGTAGAGTCCGTAGAAAAGTTTCGTCTAACAGGAAGTCTGAAGGGCTATTTAGCAACCTGCGTCACTAACCGGTCGCGTGATTACATCCGAAAAAACAAACGCCAACGAACCGCCGCAGTGAACGAGCCGAAACAAACGACATCAGGCGCAAAAACCCCTGTTCAGTTGGTGATATGCAGTGAAGAACTACAAAAATTAAGTCACGCGATGACGGAGCTTCCTTATGAGCAGCGAGAGACAATAGTGCTTCGTTTGCACGGCGACTTGAGATTTAGGCAAATAGCCAAATTGCAGAATATTTCAATCAAAACAGCCCAAAGCCGCTACCGGTACGGATTGGATAAGCTGCGGTCAATCCTGAACGGCGAGGTAAGAAAATGAAACCAGCAGAAGATATAGACAAGCTAATTAAGAAGCTGCGTTACAAGGCCGGCGCCGAAACGCATGACAGAGTTCTTGGCAACGTCCTGCAGGCGCTGGACAAATTTGAAAAACAAAAATCAGGTGTGATTGCACCTAAAATATGGAGAACAATTATGAAAAGTCCAATTACAAAATTAGCCGCTGCTGCGGTGATAATCGTTGGTGTGCTTACTGTGATGCACTTTGTTGGTAGTCCATTCGCAGCCACAGTGACGTTTGCTGAAGTCATAGAGCCCATTTTTAATGCTAAGACTGCGATATTAGACATTATCATCGGCCAAGAAGACACAGATGGACCGGTCATTCACGATCAGATAAAGGGTTCACTAATTAGAAGAACTATGTCGAATATGGAAGATATTGTTAGCATCATTGACCTGGAGGCCGGCAGGATTTTGTCCCTGACTGTTTCCAAGAAAGAGGCGGCATATATTGACTTGAAGGGTCTGCCTTCAATGCCAAATTATATGGACACACTAAGAAATGTCATTAGCGAATTACAAGATACTCCTCATTTTGTAGTCGAAGAGCTTGGCAAACAAGAAATCGACGGTCAAAGAGTTATCGGTTTTCGGGCCAAACATCCCAAGGTAGAGATTACAATCTGGGCCGACCCTGAAACAGCGCTGCCTGTGCGTATCGAACAGATAGGGGGACAAATGCAGGTCATCTGCAAAAATCTCAAGTTCGACGTAGCAATGGACGAATCGCAGTTCAGTATGGACGTGCCCGAAGGATATACGTTGCAGCAGGTCGAGCTTGATCTACTGGGAGCCACCGAGCAGGACTTTATCGAGGGTCTTCGCATACGGGCTGAAGTATTCGGAGATGGCTGGTTTCCCGAAGGTGTTGCTGTAGAAGATTACCTCAAACAGGCACCGGCTATTGTCAAGAAGATCGAAGAGCTCGGACTATCTGATGAAAAAGCAACTGAGCTGGGAATGAAACTGAGCCGACATTTGTTATTCATTCGGTTCTTCAAAGGCCAGGGCAAGTGGCGTTATGCGGGCAACGGCGTAAAACTCGGGGACGCCGACACACCCATCTTCTGGTATCGCCCGGAAGGCTCCGAAACGTATCGTGTTATCTATGGTGATTTGCGTGTCGAGGATGTCGCACCGGAGAATCTGCAAGAGCCGATCCAGACAAAGGAAACAGCCGAGGTAAACATGGTCTATCAGCAATGGTCGAAATCTGAGTTCGCCGGCACTCAGGAAGACTTGTGGCACATTACGTCATCGGGTGATATCAGTGTGCGTTCTGACCTGACGCTCCTGAAAGGACCTAAAGGCACAAACGTCATTCCCATAAGTCTGCCCTATGCCGGTGGGCAGCTTACCTCGGTGACACTGGATGAGGTTGCTATCCCATTTAGACAAGTGGGCAAAGGCCGGTACGAGCTCGAGCTACCTCTGGAAAAGCTCTTCGCTGGCCAAACGAAGATTGGATGCAAGTGGACTCTGTCTTTAGATACGCTCGAAAAAGTCGATAAAGTCGATTATGGCTACCGAACCGTATTAAAGAGTCTGATACCAGTCGTTTCCTACAGGCTTAGGGTTTCACTGGCGCCTGACAGCGGTTTTGAATTTACGAAAGACACTTCAACGAAGTGGATTGTTCCATTTACCTGGAATGCGTCCAAACCTAAAGACCATTTTGGTTCCTGTGGCATCCAAATTCGAAAGCGCGATTAAGTTTATTGTAGAAGCTGGTTGAGGCCGGGCCGGTTCCTTCGACAGTGCTCAGGATGAATTAGCTCAGCCTTTTTTATGCGCTTTCACTTCAAACAATCCAATCGCGGTTCAAATCAACGCTTTGCTTTGCTCGGCGTTTGAGGGGTCTTTTTCAGGCCGCCGCCGTAATAGGGGTACTTATCGAACAGGTCGCCCCTGCCTAAAACGCGTGGGTCTTTGGTGGCCTTCAGTTCGGACATCAAAGCAGCAGCAAGCTTGCTTTTTACTCTGGCATACTCAGGCTGGCCGGTGACATTATTTAGCTGGTTGGGGTCCTTGCGAAGGTCGTAGAGCTCTTCAGCCGGACGCTTTCCAAAGGCAAGCTCGAAAAGTTTGGCGACCTGCGGCTCGTTTCGGTACTTCAACATATAAGACTTTGTGGGCGAGGCATCGCAGTCACCGTAACCATACATTGTGCCGAGTGGACGGGATATAACTATTTCTGTAGGTTTAGCATAGCCTTTGGGGGCGCCGGCGGGCCAGCGGCCCGGCTTGAAGTTGCGGATGTACAGGAAATCGTGCGTTCTCATCGCCCGCATTGGATAACCACCCATGCCGGTTTCCTGGCAGGGCACATGACGCTCTTTGCCGGTCAGGACGTGGTCGCGCTCCCGATCCACTCGTCCGGATTTGCCGGAAGTCAGCACGCCCAAAAAACTTCTCGCCGTCATATCTGCGGTGGGTTTCAATCCAGCCGCCTCCAGAAACGTTGGTGCCAAATCCGACAGGCTGATAAAATCCTCGACAACCCGACCACCCTTGACCGCCGCGGGCCAGCGGACCGCAAGGGGAACGTTCGTCCCCAAATCATAAAGGTTACTCTTGCAACGCGGAAACGGCAAACCGTTGTCACCGGAGATTACTACCAGTGTATTATCCAATTCGCCTTTTTCTTCCAGCATCTCCAATAGCTCTCCGACTTCGGTGTCAAAACGCTGGACCTCCCAGTAATAGTCACATATATCCGTGCGGACCTCTTTGCTGTCTGGGAAACACGCGGGCACATCAACGTCCTCAAGTTTCATACCGCTGTCGATGCCGGATTGCCACTTATAGCCGCGATGCGGGTCGGTACTGCCGAACCAGAAGCAGAACGGTTTGCCTTGCGGCCGGGCTTTCATAAACTCCTGGAAGTTTTTGTAATGCGGCCCAGCTGGATTGCGTGTTCGCCCACCCGGCTCATTGCGACCGGGACTCCATCCCTTTCTGGTGTAACCTACGTGATAACCGGCCTGCTCTAATAAATCTGGATAAACCGAGAACTTTGCCGGCAGTGTGCTCCAGAGGTTGCCGCCCTCTTCCAGGCGCCAGTGCCACTGACCGGTTAGAATTGCCCCGCGCGACGGCGTGCACGAAGGCGCTGAGACAAACGCATTTTCAAATAGCACCCCTTCACGTGCCACTCGGTCGAACGTTGGTGTTTTGACGACTTTGTCTCCGGCGATACTCGCATGCGGCCAGGACCAGTCATCCGCAAGGCAAAAAAGAATATTCGGTTGTTTCTTCGGCTTTCCGTTGGACATTGTCGGTGCACAACTTCCCAGAACTGCCGTGCCCAGCAGCCCTAATGTACCGCCACCAAAACTCCTGATAAAATCGCGTCGATTCATTTTAATCATTTCCTCTTCTCTCTTTCTTCAGCCGTTTGTTTTATTACGAACGCTTTTTGCTTTGTGCCATCTTGCAGCGTCGGACCCACTCATCATACAGCCTGGCCAATTCCTCGACCTTTTCCGGCATCTTTTCGGTCAGGTCATTAAGCTCGGTCCGGTCGGCCTCCATATCGTAAAGTTCCCATGGATTATTGCCCACGGTAACCAGTTTCCATTTACCCTGCCGTACTGCCTTATTGCGCATGAACTCCCAGAATATAGCGTTGTGCCCTTTGCGTTTGCGTCCCTCGAAAATCGGCAGCAGAGACTTGCCCTCCAGTTTAGTAACCTTGCGTTCCTTATAGTGCGATGGATATTGCGTGTCCGCTACGTCTATGCAGGTGGCCATTACATCGATGATATGACCGAGTTGATGGGTTATAGTACCGCTTTTTTTAATAACCGCCGGCCAGCGGGCGATAAAGGGCGTAGCATTGCCGCCTTCATGGTTGAAACGCTTATAAAGTCGGAACGGTGTGTTGCTGACGTTGGCCCACGGCGAGTCGTAGGTGCGATACGACTCGGCCGGCCCTGGCGGAATGTCCTTCGTTTTGTTACGCTCGTACGGGCAGCCCCCGTTGTCGGAAAGAAACATCACAAGCGTATTGTCCTCGGCTTTTAGTTCCTTGAGCTTGTTCAGGATTCGCCCGATGTTCTGGTCCATCCTATCAACCATTGCCGCATACACAGCCATATTCAGGTCTTCAGCCCGCTTGTCCTCGACCTGCTCCCAGGCGGGAATGTTACTAAACGATTTGTGCTTGTCCATGCCGCGTGCGCTCATTGCCCACTTCTTGTCGAGCAGCCCCATCCGAATCAGCCGACCGTAGCGTTCTTTGCGAATTTTGTCCCAGCCCTTCATATACTTGCCGCGGTATTTCTCGATGTCCTCAGGCAATGCGTGCAACGGATAATGCGGCGCATTGTAAGCCATATAGAGGAAAAATGGCTTGTCCTTACGCCCAGCCTCGTCAAGAAACTCCAGCGCGTAATCGGTAAAGGCATTGGTGGTGTAGAAGTTTTTATCGCTTGTTGTGAACGGCTCTCTGTCCAAACGGAAAGTCTTGTCAGGCACGAAGTAACTACACGCACCGCCGAGCATGCCGAAGTACCGGTCAAATCCGCGATCCATTGGCGTGCTCCCGACGTGCCACTTGCCTGCCGCTAATGTTGTATAGCCGGCCGGGCGAAGCGCCTCAGCGATAGTAACGCAGTTCTGCCCTTTTCCGACATTGGCCTGCTGATGATACAAACCTGTCAGTATCGAGTTGCGCGTGGGCGAGCACTTGGCGCAGTTGTAGAACTGTGAAAAGCGAAGGCCTTTGGCAGCCATACGGTCCAGGTTCGGCGTCTTAATCTCTCCGCCGTAGCAGCCCAAATCCGAAAATCCCAAATCGTCAGCCAAAATCAGCACTATATTCGGCTTCTTCCTATCGCCTTTGGCTGATGACAGCGACTTCGGCACTAACAACGATATTGTACCCAGCCCAACAGCTTTCAAAAAATCTCGACGCGTGTTATTTAATGTGTTCATAATTTACAACTCCTTCTTTTCTAAAACCTTTCCTGCCGGCCGGGCGTTGGCCTTTAATCGGCTATCGAATTCTGCCATCACACCCTCAAGCCGCTTGACGATTTCGGGATGCTCATTTGCCAGGTTGTTTTTTTCGCTGATGTCAGCTTTAAGGTCATACAACTCGTTGTTTTTCTTGCTGCGGCGCAGCTTCCATCTGCCGCTTCGGACCGCTTCGAGATTAGTGCCTCTGTAATAGAAAAATGCTTCGTGCGGTGACTTTGCTCCCGGCCTTGCGAACAGCAATGGTTGAATATCCCTGCCGTCAATCACGCGGTCGCCTGGCACTTCGGCACCGGCCAACCCGGCCAGGGTCGGCAGCAGGTCAATCGTCCCACAGACCTCGCCGCAGACCTCACCGGAAGGGATTTTTCCGGGCCAGCGCATAATGGTCGGCTCACGCATACCACCCTCGTAGGTGGAAAACTTGCCGTCACGCAGAGGCAGGGCGCAGCCGCCATGATGTTTCTTGCCCAACCACGGCCCGTTGTCACTGCTAAAGACCACGAGTGTATTTTTATCCACTCCGGCTTGTTTAAGAGCCGCAAGAACACGGCCCACAGACCAGTCTATCTGCTCGATGGTTGCTTTATAAGCCTTGTGGGCGTCCTCGACGTAGAATTCATCAGAGACGAACAGCGGAATATGCGGCATCGTGTGCGGCAGGTAAAGAAAGAAAGGCTTGTTCTTATTTTTGCGAATGAACTTGACCGCCTCCTGAGTATAGCGTTCAATCAGGGTTGTTTGGTCCGCCGGCCGCTCGATGATTTTTTCATTGCGCATCAATGGAACGTTCCATGGAGAATAGTCCTTCTGCTGCCACGCTCGGTCGAGATTTCGGTTCTTACCTTTAACACCGTCCATATCGTTGGAGTACGGCACGCCAAAGTAGGAATCAAAGCCGTTGCTCGTCGGCAGGAACTCCGGCAGATGACCCAGATGCCATTTACCTACACAGGCACACGAATAACCGCGGGCCTTGAGAGCGTCAGCAATGGTGATTTCTTTGGGATTCAAGCCGATGTTATCCTTTGGAAATAATACCTTCGTGATGCTTACCCGGGGCGGATAGCAGCCGGTAAGCAAAGCCGCACGGGAAGGCGAGCAAACCGATGCAGCCGCATAAAAATCGGTGAACTTCATTCCCTCAGCGGCCATACGGTCAAGGTTCGGTGTATTTATATGCGGTGAACCAAAACAGCCGACGTCCTGGTAACCCTGGTCGTCGGTGAAGATGATAACAAAATTCGGCCTGTCCGCAGAGGCTTTGTTTCCGGAACCTTGATAACCGTTCGTACAGCCCGGTATAGCTAACGACGCCGCACCAACGCTCAGGGCCTTTAAGAAACTCCGGCGATTTAAACGGACATCTGTTTGTTCGACTCTTTCGAGTAAATCACGATGAGTGTTATCGAGTGCTCTCATATTGTTTCTCCGGTGTTATATTTTTCTGTTTTTCATCTGTTTCAGCGCAGCTTACATTTTATTTGTCTGATGCTTTTATATCAACCCAATTCCCTCAACTCACCACCGCTAAGCCACGTGATATATTGCTGAGGATTAGAATAATCAGTTATTTGATAGTTGAGAATTTCTCTTGGCCGGCCGGCAAGCTTGCCCCGACCTCGGCCCGCCACTTTGCTAAGAGCTTTTGCAATTCGGTCACCTTGTTGGGCAGTTCCGCCGCCAGGTTGTGCTCCTCTGATATGTCATCGGCGAGATTGTAAAGCTCGACCTGGCCGTTATCGAAGAACTCGATGAGCTTGAAGTTTCCCTGTCGAATCGCTCCTGCCGAGCGTCCGCCGAGGAAGTGCGGCTTCTCAAGCGGATAATGCCAATAGAATGTGTCGCGCCCAAGTTCGGCTTTCGGGTTCTTCAGCAAAGGCAGGATGGAAACACCATCGATATGCTGACTCTGTTCCGCTTTGCATCCGGCCATTTGTAGAAACGTTGGGTAAAAATCAATATTACTTGTTGGTTTATTACACACGCTGCCTTGTTTCACAATCCCAGGCCGGCGAACAAGCAGAGGCTCGCGGATGCCACCTTCGTAAAGAGTGGATTTGCCGGCCCGCAATGGGGCGTTGGAAGTTACACGGTCTTCACCGCCGTTGTCGCCGGTGAAAATCAATACGGTGTTGTCTGCCAGGCCAAGTTCTTCAAGCTTGTCCATAATCATACCGACGCCTTCGTCGATGCTCTCAAGCTGTGCAGCCAGATGTGGGTTGTTCCGCCGGGCCCTGTTTCCTTTGCCGGCGCCGGGTTTGTTCTCGTATTTGGCAACCAGCTCATCTTTGCCTACCAACCTGGTATGGACGGCATAATGACTCAGGTAGAGAAAAAACGGCCCATCCTTGTGCCGCTTGACAAATTCGACCGCTTCGAGATTGCACCGGTCAACGAGATATTCCCTGCCGGACAGGCGTTTCTTGATTTCGCGGTTGAAGTGATAGGGATGAAAGTAGCTGCCGCCGCCGATGCCGCGATTTTCCGAGACAATCACTTCATCAAAGCCGTGAAGGTCGGGACTGACTTCCTTCGCACCGTGGTTGGCATAACCGGTGAGGTGCCACTTGCCGATGATACCTGTGGCGTAGCCGGCTCGCCCGAGCATCTCGGCGATAGTAACATAATCAGTCGAAAGGTGCTTGGCATCGTTGGGCCGAAGGTAGTCGGTAATACCGACCCTTGCCGGATATTGCCCCGTCATCAAAGCTGCCCGGTAAGGTGAACAAACCGGGGCCGCTGCGTAAGCTTCGGTAAACCTCATACCTTCGCGTGACAGTTTATCGAGATTGGGCGTTTCGTTAAACTTATTGCCGTAGCACCCCAGCTCTGCCCAGCCTAAGTCATCCGCTAAGATGAAAATGATGTTGGGTTTTTCTTCTGATGCCTTGGCCCCGATTAGCTGGGAGATACTCGCACAGCCGTGTGTCGCCAGAGTGGTTACGCCCAGGCCTATGACCTTTAGAAAGTTACGACGTGAGTAATCCAATATGCTCATATTTGCTTCCTTCTATTATTCTGTAACACGCCTGTTAGTCCTAAGAACTCCTTGCGGAGAAGCGTGCGTTTCCGCATCTAATTTTATGGGTGGCAGCCTCAAGCGAGTCCCACACCGATTTCGTTCTTCGCAGTTTCGTAGGGTGGGCTTTAGCCCACCGAACAAAACTACCAGCATCATCTTGGTGGGGCAAGCCCCACCCTACCAGTTACTTCGTCGCTGCGCTCCTCGCAATGACGCGACGATTATGTCATTGCGAGCGAAGCGAAGCAATCTCTCGTTGTCCATAGGATACCATTATTATCCAAGAACTTTTTACAAGTAGCTTTGTATCTTCTTATTTGGCTTGTATTGGCATATCAGTTATTTGCATTTGAAGGATTTTTCGGGTCCCGCCGGTAACTTTAGCTTGCTCGGCTATTCGAATCGGACAAACCCAGGTTATCCTTTCACTGTCAGCGACAATAAGAAGTTTCTGTCGTACTTCCTGTGGTACTCGCGCAGCGGTAAGGAATTTGCCTACCTTTTTCTCTTCGTCCAAACCCAGAGGAACAAACCTGTCGCCGGGCCTGCGAAAGCGAACGACCAACGGCGGCTTTATCTTATCAAAGTCAAACCTCTCAATAAAATTGTTTTTTTCCGCTTTGAACTTCTCGAATTCCTCTTCTTCAGCTTCGAAAATAGTGGCCTCTATCGAATACCTGCCGAAACTTATTTGCCCCGGAACTTTTAGGACAACAGAAGACAGAGGACAGTCCACAGGATGCCTTACGGCAAGGACAGAGGACAGGTTTTTGACTTCTGACTTCTGACTTCTGATTTCTGACTTCTTTGGCCGGGAAAAAATCAAATTCCCATATTCGGCGCCAACCACAAATTCACCCGGCAAATCTATTTTCCTGCCGCTGACGTTTTGCTCTGCTAATCGCAGTATCCCTTCATAATGACGTTGATTTAAATCTCTCTCGCCGCAGCCGACGGCTGTCAAACTTCGCCGAACCAGCTCAACCATTACCAGCTGTGATTGAGCCAAAAGCATCTTCGAGTCAAGCGTTACCTTTTCACCGGCACAATCAGCGGTTTTCGGCCAAACCTCATCTGCACGACTGCAAACCAGCTTATAGAACCTGCGGGCTGATTCAGACAGCTTGGATAATTGCTCCACGAGTGAGCCGGTGCAGTCTTGTTGTAAGGCCGGAAGCAGCCGATGCCGAATATAGTTTCGTCTGTATGTACAGTCAGCATTTGTATGGTCCTGTCGCCATTTTAGATTCTGCTGTTCTAAATACTTGATGATTTCATCCCTCCTGACGCATAACAACGGCCTTACAAACTTAAATTCATCGCCGAAGACACGCATCGGCCAAATCCCCCCGAGTCCGCGAAAACCTGTGCCGCGAGTTAATCGCTGCAGAATGGTCTCGGCATTGTCATTTTTTTGATGTGCCGTTGCAATACAATCGCAGTTGCTGGCCCTTGCAATCTCGATAAGATTTTTAATCCGCAGTTTACGAGCGGCCGTCTCAATCGACAGCTTATTACGACCGGCAAACCCACGCACGTCCACTCGCTTCGTTGTTATGGCTAACTTCAGCCTGGCCGCCTGTGCGGTAACAAAATCTTCATCCAAATCCGCTTCAACTCCTCTCAACTGATGATTTATATGAGCACAGAGCAGCTCGGCCCCGAAAACGTTCTCACCGCTCAGCGACTGCATTGCATACAGAAGTGCCGTTGAATCCGCTCCGCCGGACACAGCCAACAAAACTTTATCCGCAGAGCCAAAAAGCTCATTCGCTCTTATGAAGTCAGCCACCTTTTGCTCAAATTCCAACAGCATCTTTTTTCTTGGCTCTTCTCCAAAAAAGTTGGTTGAAAACAGCCTCTACTGAGGTTGGGATTTATCGCTTTGGAGGCGCCAGCATAATCATAAGTGGGCGGCTCTCAAAGAGATACCGACCGGAGTTTATCCCTGCAAAAGCAGGGGCTGTATGCCGCCATAGTGGCGCTCGGGTCGCTTCGGCGCGTTGCACTATCCTCCACCATGGCAGACAAATTATACCAAGGTATGCTGTTGCCTACAAAGCGTTAAATCCAAGGACGTTAGGCCGATTTTTCAGTCTATGGCCACCAACTTTTTGGGATGAGAGCCTTTTTTTATTACATAAAAAAAACGGGCCTGATATCCAGCCAGGCCCGAGAATCAGAACTCAGAAGTCAGAAATCAGATTGACAAACACTTCTGATATTTGTCTTCTGTGCTCTGTCTATCTGTCTTCTGTCCACCTCAAACTTTTGTCAACATCAGTCATTGTCCTCCTCGGTTTTGTACAACGCTTTTATCCGCCCTTCTGCATACTCTTTCCAGATTCTGTGCTTTACATACTTGCCTTCCGTTTTAATGGCTTCCCGGTAAAGCTCCAGTGCCTCCGCGTTACGGTGCAGGCGTTTATCCAGAATACGTGCAGACCTGAATCTCGCAGGTTGAGTCGTAGTAGGGTCCCACTGATAAGATCTTTTATAATACAAAAGCGCAATTGAGTAATCCTGGAAATATTCATAAATTTCACCGGCCTTGTACGCCGCATCATCAATCTTGTCACTGGAAGGGTAGTTTCTTATGAGTCGGTCGTATTTATCCAGAGCCAAACGTAATAAATCGTTATTTTTGGCAATGAGTAACACTCCGGCCTCTTTTTCGAGCTGCAGGGCGTCCTCATAGAGGTCATCTGCTTCTGGAATCGAAGTGCTCGCTCTCAGATTCGCCCCCGCGGCCTCAGCCTCAACAATGTACTTATACTGCGGGATGGAGTCCAGCGCCGCCAGCTCCTCTTTGGCCCAGTTAAACTTCATATTGTTGCCGGTCCTGGTGTAGTATCTTATCAGCAGTTCGAGCCCCTGCCGATATGCCTGCCGATTGACCGCTATCTGCTCGACAAAATCGGTCTCTCCCGCTTTGGCAATATTAACTACACCGGCAGACCCGAGCGACGTCCTGGTGCGGGCCGGCATAAGCTGGCCTCTGCCGCTGTCAACACCCTGGCAGCCAACCAACACGTTCAATAAGACGATGACTACTGCTGTAAGCACTATCCTTGCCATAATGGCCTCCTTTCAACCTTAAACCTAAAAGAGTTATGCAAAATTGAGGTTAGGCATATATTATTCAAGAAAATCATGTTTTCAATTTTCTTGAATAATCAACTAACTATCTATTATACAACAACGTACTGTTTGGAAAGAAAAAACTAAAAGAAAATTTTTCCTTTCCAAAGTATGCCTAACCTCGATTTTGCAGAAGTCATCCTTTAACCTAAACCAGTCCTGATTATCAATTATCAATTATCAATTAAAAGCCTGCTCGTCAAGAACAAACACATAAAAAATATTTTGCCCTCCAATTTATTGAAGGGTTGTTTAGCCCCCAGGCCTGTCCTGGTGGTTTACGCCCTCATATTTAGCCCGCCGATTTACTCGGCGGGTTTTATTTCACCAAAATTTATTGGAGGTCGTTTTGTCGTCATCGGCACGATACTGAAAATCCGCCGAAGAAGTGCGGGATGCAATCTTCAACGCGGCAATCTCCAAAATAATCAATTACCATTCACCAATTACCAAAAAAAAGGGGCCTATACCGATTCGGTATAGGCCCCGAATTAACGCGAATCCGTTGCCCTGTCGCCTGTCGCCGTGAGTCCCGCACCCCCGTTCTTGCTTTCGCACCTGTGCTTGCGTTACCGACAGGTGCAGGCAAGAAAGCACGGGGGTGCAGGCAGGTACAAGTGTTGCAAAATCGCTATGTCATTCCCGCCCCGCATCCCCGCATCACGGTGCGGGGTAAACTCTGTGCGGGGCGGGAATCCAGTTAGCCTCGTATCAACGTTGTTACGACTGCGGCCACAGTTGCTCATCAAACCACAAATCCGTTAGCTCGGCATAGTACACACCGCCTTGACGTATGTCAAAACGGCTTGTCAAATGGCTTAGTCATACCGGAAAGCCATGCAATCTCAGCAGGCGACAGAACACGGTTGTAGATGCGGACGTCATCAATGTCGCCATTGAAGCTTTCACTGCTGCTGGAGTAGGCACCTATTCTCATATTGGCTGTGGTCTTATCGCCAAAATCAAACCCACCGGACTTTATTTCTTCACCATTGAGATAAATCCTGGCTGTGGTTCCGTCAAAGGTGACTGCTGCGTACGCCCATTCCCCGATTAACGGAGTCATTACGCCATTGGCTGTATCTACTGTTCTGCCCGGTCGTATTAACCGAAGATCATCCTGGTTTAAGTCAATCCGGAAGCAAAACATCATTCCGCCGACTGTCCAGTCATCTCTCTTGCTGATCAGACCGTGCGGTTGTGTGCCGGTGCCGCTGCCGGCCCACTTGATCCATAATGCCAGAGACAGTTGCCCTGTACCCTCAGCCGGATTCCAGGTTCCGAGTTTAACATGGTTGCCTGCCGTGTTGTCAATGTTGATTCCGCCGTTTATGAATCCCTGCGAAATCCATGTTACGCCATATGTTACGCCAGTACTATATATGGTCCCATCGTGACCGTTGCCGGACATATCAGTAGCGGTATTACCCGCTCCTTCATCAAGAGGGTAGTATCCCATCAGACCAGCGTTGCTGGGCTCGGCCGGAGTTATCAACTGACGCTCATAAGGATACAGACGGATGTCGTCAAAGAGAACCGTACCCGTACCACCAACTAATCCGATACGCTCAAGGCCGATACCTAACTCAGTAACATTGCTGAGATTCACACCGGCGAAATCTGCGAGGTTAATATTCCACGGCTGCCACACTGCTTTACTCAGCTTACCTGCATCGCCGTCATACGCTACCTTAACACCGTTGAGCTTCACATACATCTGCTCAGGAACATTGTTCACATCGCCACAGAACCATAGTGACAGTGCATTGACACCATGCTTTGTCCAATCACTGCCAATCGGCAGATTAGCAACATTCACTGTTGCCTCTGAATAAGCGGCAGTACTGTTGTTATACATCAATGGCACTGATTGTTTGCCGCCATGCACGATATCCATCTCCATAGAAGGCTGGAACGCTTCAACATAACCTATGGTCGAGCCGTTCGCCGACGGATTTTCAAATCCGTCTATCCACGTCAAATATATCAGATTGCTGCCCTCTTCCCCGGCGGCAATGTCATTGTAGCTCTCGAAATCCTCCACGACAAGGAAATCGCTTGTCGTAAGGTTCCAGACATTGCCTTCCAGCATCGAAGGCGTCTCGGCGTTATTGACCTCGTTGACCTTCCAGTAATAAGTCTGGCCTAAATCCAGCGATAATGGACCATCCTGGGCCTCGGTAACAACACTAACATGTACATTACTATCTATCACGGCCTGCTCATCGGTGCCGATATAGACATTGTGCTCGGCCGCCTCTCTACCTGCTTTCCAGCTAAGGGTCACATCCACATCCACATCTGTTGCCCCGGACTGCGGCCGTGGCTCTCTTGCTCGCAGAGGTATATACAAGAATCGGACCTCGCTCAGACCGTACATAGTGCCACCCCAGCTACTGTTAGCCGTAAGCCTGACGTACTTTGCTGCTGCGCCACCAAAATCAACAGTGGTATTGTGTGCATAGTCAGATGCACCAGACGCCTGGGCAAACTCATGTGTAGTTCCCAATGTCGTATAGTCGGTGCCGTTGACCGAATATTCAATGGAAACATCTTTGAACCCGAGACCGAGTATCGACTCCATCACTTGATTAGAGTTCCATACCCACATCTCATGCAGTTTGTGAACATTGTCGAACTCATATTCGATCCAGGCCCCGAGCAGTTCACTGCTGCTAAGCCACATATCCGTCGCTTCCGTCGAGTGCAGGTCATCAACATCCAGTCCTGAGCCGTTGATGGTATTTTCAGGGCCCATATCTGCTTGGTGTGCACTGGAAGCTGTGACAGTTATGCTCTCGCCGGCAATAGGATAAGCAATGGGTTCGGTCGTAAAGCTCCAGACACTGCCTTCGTACAGCGTATAGTCCGGCGGAGCGTTCACTTCATCTATGCGCCAGTAGCAGGTCTGGCCCAACTCCAATCGATCGAGGGCAAGGGTGTTCGGGTCTTGCCGGCCCATATAAACACCCGCAGGATCGGCTGTCGCAGTCGCACTGTTGACATCGTCGAAACTGGTTCCGAAGTATACATCATGTTTGTCGGCATAGTCTCCCGGTGTCCAGCTAAGCACCACATCCTCTCGCAGCACATCTATGGCTTCGTCGGCCGGATTGGGTACCCGGGCACAGAGTAACCAGAACCAGAATGGACCCTTACCCAAGGCAAAGTAATGATGCGGTAGTACACCGCCCCATCCGCGCAGACCTCCGGGGCCAGACGCGAAAGTGTCATCTCCGACTGTGACACTCGCCAGCTCGGCGCCGTTGTCGAGCAGCCTTCCGGTCAGAGTCGTACCCTCCAGCTCAAAAACCAGGGTATAAATCTCCGGCATCTTAGCCGACGAAAAAGGCTCTGAGGCTATCATCGTCGACCTGGGGAAGTCAGCCATAAGATAAATCTCGAGTTCTTCATTACCAAAATGGTATCGGTACATGTAGTAATTAAATTTGTCTTGGTAACGGGCACACAAAGCGCCCTCCACGCCCACGTTCTCCAGGTCCGCTATCACCGTGTAATCTACCAGGTCGCTGGTTTTGCCCCCGTCGGCAAGCCGACCTTGGTAGAGACTGAGCAATACCTGATCACCCGAGGAAGTATACGTCCCTGCCATCGGATCGAGCTGCCATGTTCCAGAGACCACCTGCCAATCCGCCACAGCGTCTGCCGTGTCAAAACTAGTCTCATACAAGATGCCGCCGCTAGCCAAGCTCGGCAGAACAATATCCAACAACAAAACATAACAGACCAAATAAATCATTTTCTTAAACATAATAGTCCTCCTGCAAAAAGGTTAAAATAATTATGCTTTGGCAACACACCAAAACACCCGATGTTTCCAATAAATAAACATCGAAAATCACAAATCGTAAATTGTTTATATCTGCCCAGGATAACTTTTACGATTTGCCAATACCTCCTTCCTTGTAACCATTCACGGGTATTTTGACAGTATCGGGCAACGCACCCAACATTAAATACCCAATCTTTAATCTTAATGGAAATAGCAGCGAGTATCCGTTCGCAAATTGCAACCTACTCTCGGCGATAAGCCAAAAGAAAGGCCCACCTCACCATTCCCTTTCTGTAAAGCGTTCAGTCGTAGTCTTTAAATTTTTTCATCCAGGGTGGCCAAACAGGAATCGTCGTAGTGTCGAACCCGCGATTCCATTTGAACTTATAGAGCTGCTTGAGCCCCATCTTTTTGATGGACCAGTCCATAAAAAGGCCGTTCGTAAATCCGTCGTGTCGGTTCAAGCATATCCTCTTCATACCCATCAGCCCCGGAGCATCCGACCAGACCCACTGACCATCATATTCGGGAGGGCCATCTTTATGCTTGACTCTGGCAAGCCAGAAGCTACCGTCCACAAACACAGGTATGTTACCTGCACCTCTAACGTCCGTGTTTTTCCAGAATAGTCTTTCGCCACCATACTCATTGTATCCGGGCGGGCACCTATTAACCCACCAATTTATCGTATAACTCGTGTAATCACCGTTTATATACTCGTAGGCTTCACCTCTGTTAATAATACCGTATGCAGCGTAAGGTGGACGAGCGCCGGTATCTTCACCGTTCTCGTCCATAACAAATTTTGTCGCCATTGGACAGAGACGCGTCTTGGGATCGTCGTAGTAAGGCCGCAGCGCGTTTATCCAAATCCACTTGCCCCGCTCCCACGGATACCCTGCAGTACCTGTCCAGCCCTGCATGAAATAGCCATCGTGATCGCCCGTGTATGCCGAGAAGATCAGACCCCACTGGTGAAGCTGTGCCTGGCAGGCAACCATTCTTGCTTGTCTCTTCGCCCGATTTAGCGCCGGCATCAATATGGCCATCAGCAGTGCAATAACGGAGATCACGACCAACAACTCGATTAATGTAAATCCTCTCTGTTTACTCATAATAACACCCCCTTTCTGCTTAACGGCTAGCTAATTACTTTCCTCGGCCTTTTCAAAAGCCTTGTCGTTTGCTTGATCGTTGAGCTTTCCGACGCCGCGCCTTGCCAATTGTTTGAGTCTGGCTAAGTGGTTCTGATAGACACCTCGCGGGTCGGTGTTGTACTGTTTGCACAACGAGGCAGCCATACCGACAAGCTCGCCCATCATACCGCAGGTGCGCATCACACGGACCGTGCCTAAGGCGACGTGTGTAACGCTGATGCATCGTCCGGCCATCATTAGATTTTTGACGTTTCGCGAATACAGGCAGCGGTACGGGATTGGATAGGGCTTGATACGATTGTGTTTTGCAATTGTGCGGAATTCTTCGCCAGGGAAATGTTCGGAGTTCTTCGGACTCGGATAGTGAAGGTCTATTGTCCAGGTGGTCGTGACAAAGGAATCGGGAAATCTTTTTCTGTTCTGGATGTCCTGCTGTTGCAAAATTATATCGCCGAGCAGTCGTCGGGATTCGCGTTTGCCGCCGATGTATGCCACCCAGTCGAGCTTGTAGTTGGCATATTTGTTTTTGTTTCGGCTATGGTTTTTCTGAAAAGCCCAGTTGCCATAAACGGCACGAAAGCCATAGTCACGGATGTACTCAAATTCAGTAATCTGGTTACGGTTCAGTCCGGTTTCCCAGTTCCAGTCGCCTCTGGTGGCGTTCTGACAGGTTTGGTCGGTGAACTGCAAAGCCCAGGGGCAATCCGGAAAGCGTATCGGTGTTTTGGTTTGTGCCGAATACCACATTACAGATGTACCCATAGTCATTTTGTCGGGCTTTTCCGGCGCCAGAGATTCTTTAGTCTGTTCGCGGCTTTCTCGTCCCATACGATAATCTGCGCCGGCGAGATAGCCGACGGAGCCGTCGCCGGTGCAATCGGCGAACAGCGGAGCATAGAAATATAACTCGCTGCCGTCTTTGATGTTTTTGGCGATGACAGCTATGATGCTGTCGCCCTGCTTTTCGACCTTGAAGACGTGCATGTTCAGGAACAGATGAATATTCTTCTCGGCCCGCACGACGCGTAGCTTCTTGTCGTCCTCGTAGTTCAAAGCCAGCCCAGCATTGTGCACCATCTTGACGCGGTCCATTTTCAATATTTTCTTGCTCTTTGGATCATCGGGGTTTTTCATCGCTTCGATAAAATCGTAATAACCGACCGGGGCTATTTCCTTTACGAGGTTTCCCAGAGCAGGGTAAGGCGGCAGGTTGGTCTTGCCCGATAGGCCGACGCGGACTTCCGAACTGTTGTTACCGCCCAGTACAGGACGGTTCTGTATCAGCGCTACCTGCAGGCTGAGCCTTGCCGCTGAGACGGCTGTGCAGGTGCCAGCTATACCGCCGCCGACCACGACCAGGTCAAAATTGCCAGCGAGCTTCGGCTTAGCAGATAAGCCGAGCGCTTTGCGGCGAAACACAGCCATTTGCTCACCAGCACTGGGCGGATTAAAATTGGTATCGGTGGTGAAGACAATCGCGTCGCATCGGCCCTCGAAGCCGGTCAAATCGTGCAGTGCAAGAGTGGTTTGTGTATTGGTCATCTTTACTGTCCCGCCATCCTGCCAGTGCCATTCTGCGCCTTCTGTGCCGAAGATGGTTCTGAGCGGTACGCCGTTGACGAGCAGTTGAAATTTGCCCGGTGCGCCGGGTGCATTCCAGGGCGCTACCCAATCGCGCGTGCGGACCCAAACTCGGTATGTGCCGGCTGCGGGAAATGTTACTGCCGTTGTGGCGTCCTTGACAGGCTGACCTAAACCGTGAGCCAGGAGGAACGGCGAGCCCATCTGGTCCATAAACTGCTGGTCAATAACCCAGCCGCCTGTATCTTCAAAGTTTTCGGCTTCGACCAGAATTGTGTGTGCTTCGGCAGATGTAATAACGGACATCAGGAAAAACATGAAAATGACTACACAGAAACCATTTCTTTTTCTCTCTGATTCCATAATACGGCTCTTATCTTTGGCCGTAACCGTTCACGAGTGTTTTGACAGTATAAGGCAACGCACCCGACATCAAATACCCAATTTTAATATTAATTCATTTAATAACATAACACACCTCGAGTGCTAATTCAACTAAAAAATGTTTTTTTCTAAAAGCGGCGGGCCACGTTCGCTCGATAATCTTTTGCCGCGAACTAAAATCCCCCATTGGCAAGACGCCCGTTTTCTTCGGCTTGCTTAAAGGCTTCATCGTCTGCTGTGCCGAGTTTGCCGACACCGCGTTCGGCCAGTTCTTTGAGTTCAACAAGGTGGTATTGATAGACGCCTCGCGGGTCGGTGTTGTGCTTCTTGCACAGCGACGCGGCCATCCCAACGACCTCGCCCATCATCCCGCAGGTTCTCATAACACGCACCGCGCCCAATGCCTCGTGTGTAACGCTAATATCTCTTCCAGCCATAAAAAGGTTTGGCACGTTACGGGAATAGAGGCATCTGTAGGGGACCCAATATGGTTTCTGATAACTGGTATAGTGTGCTTGTGAGATAAATCCATCACCTTCGAAGCCCTTTTCGTAGCGCTTATCAGGCAAATGCAGGTCGATTGTCCAGGTCGCGGGAACTAAGCCATCGGGGTATTTTTTGTTAGTGAGGAGGTCCTGTTTTTGTAGGATAATATCTCCCAACAAGCGGCGAGACTCACGTTTGCCGGCGATATATGCTGCCCAGGTGAGTTTGTGGTTAGGATATATCTTGTCGACATTCTTGAGACAATCCCAGGCACCGTACATAGCTCTGAGGTTCCAGTCTCGGATGTATTCACTTTTTTCAATGGGGTCGTGGTCGAAGCCACCTTCCCAATACCAACCACCTAATTTTTTGATACCGCCCTGGTCGGCTCTTCCCGGGAACGGCTTGTCGCTAAGGTCCAGCGCCCACGGGCATCGCGGAAACGCCACGGGCTTACCCGTCTCGGCGACGTTCCAGAGATTGCACCGGCCCATGTGGCCTTCTAAGGTAATATCGTAATTTGCACCGGCCAGGTAGCCGATACAGCCATCGCCGGTACAATCAGCAAAGTACTTCCCGATAAAACGCAGTTTTCGGCCGCTTACAATATGTTGTGCGATTACTGCAGTGATAGTATCTCCTTGTCTGGCGACTTCGTTCGCTCGATACTGTAAGAACAAGCTAATATTCTTCTCAGAACGAACCAGAGCAATTCGTTTTTGGTCCTCATAGAGTTCCGCAATGTTTTCCGGGCCATAGTGAGCCCGCTTTGCCGGCTCTAATTCTCGAACTACATCGCCGATATGCGGGTAGGGTTCTAAATTCATATCGCCCCCCAGCCAAACACGCACTTCCGAACTATTATTGCCTCCCAGTACCGGGCGGTCCTGAACAAGCGCTACTTGTACACCCAGCCGGGCTGCGGAGATGGCTGTGCACGTGCCGGCTATGCCGCCGCCGACAACGACCAGGTCGAATTTCCCTGCATCTTCAGGAGTATCTGGCAGGCCAAGTAATTTTCGTCGAAAGCTGTTTAGATATTCACCTTCATTTGGTGGTTTGAAGTTCGTATCGGTGGTGAAGACAATCGCGTCGCATCGGCCCTCGAAGCCGGTCAAATCGTGCAGTGCAAGAGTGGTTTGTGTATTGGTCATCTTTACTGTCCCGCCATCCTGCCAGTGCCATTCTGCGCCTTCTGTGCCGAAGATGGTTCTGAGCGGTACGCCGTTGACGAGCAGTTGAAATTTGCCCGGTGCGCCGGGTGCATTCCAGGGCGCTACCCAATCGCGCGTGCGGACCCAAACTCGGTATGTGCCGGCTGCGGGAAATGTTACTGCCGTTGTGGCGTCCTTGACAGGCTGACCTAAACCGTGAGCCAGGAGGAACGGCGAGCCCATCTGGTCCATAAACTGCTGGTCAATAACCCAGCCGCCTGTATCTTCAAAGTTTTCGGCTTCGACCAGAATTGTGTGTGCTTCGGCAGATGTAATAACGGACATCAGGAAAAACATGAAAATGACTACACAGAAACCATTTCTTTTTCTCTCTGATTCCATAATACGGCTCTTATCTTTGGCCGTAACCGTTCACGAGTGTTTTGACAGTATAAGGCAACGCACCCGACATCAAATACCCAATTTTAATATTGAGTCCGCTCTAAAAAGGTCTTTTGCGACAAAACTGTCGCTTGAAATCGACGTTATTGAGCCGACAGAGGCTCTTAATTTTGCCGTAATTCATAGTTGGGCTTTTTAGACCAGACTTGTATTAATTCATTTAATAACATAACACACCTCGAGTGGTAATTCAACTAAAAAATATTTTTTTAGATATTTATGAGCGACGGGCCGCATTCGCTCGATAATCTTTTGGCACGAATTAAAATCCCCTATAACCCCTAAACTAACAAAATGTTAATTTGAAAAAAATGTTAATTTTAGATGAATTTATGCCCAAAAAGCGCGCATTTATGCCAATTTATACCCAAATTATGTCAATTTATGTTTATGTTTATGTTTCGACGTTTCTTCTTGTCTATTCTGCCCATGTCTCGCATATTGACATACCAACCCCCATTTTTTAGCCCAAATACCAACATCCCCCCACAAATGAACTAAAAAACCTAATTTTACCCAATTCAGTCTAATTTTTGCACTTTCTTTCAACAGAAATGTTAAGTTTGGTAAGTATTGAAAAAGGCTGTAAAAGTTTGCAAAAAAAGTTTGATTTTTGTGGCCTATTTGGGTATAATATTGTAAATGAAATCCCGTTGGTACACGGAGGAGGTCATCTGAACAATCGTGTTGTTAAAGGTGCCCTTTCCGTTAAGCTGAAGACTCTCACCAATTAGCTGAAAGTACCATCACAGTGTGATTTGGAGATAAGAATATGCGGATACGCACGCTTCTGACAGGCGTAAAGCCAAATTGGGTAACCTCAATTGTTTTTGTTGTGGGTTGTGTTTTATTCTTGCAGGCCGGCTGCGAAGAGCAGACTCTGAGACCGCGAGAGCTCAACCCCGACTGGTTCAAACAGCAGACTTGGGCGGTAATGGGGCCGAGAACAAGCGAACCGGTGCCAAGAATTGTCTTTGAAAAGGTGATTCACGATTTCGGCAACGTCGGCCCGGGGACGAATCAGCTCTGTGAGTTCAGATTTACAAACACCGGAGACGATGTTCTAAAAATAGGCGAGATTAGCAAGACCTGTGGTTGTACTCCATTTTCATTAGACAAAACCGAATATGCACCGGGCGAAAGCGGGACTTTGAAAGTAAGGTATTATGCCGAATCACAATATGGCAGCACAACGAAACATTTGTTTGTTCACAGCAACGACAGACAAAGGCCTAAAGTTGGATTGACTATAAAAGCCAGGGTTATAGTGAAGGTCAAGTGTGAGCCGCAGACGTTGAGCCTTTCGCTGAAGTACCAAAATGCCGGCTGTCCCCAGATCACACTTACCAGCATTGATAAACAGCCTTTTTCAATACAGCACTTCAAGTCAACTGCCAATTGCATAACTGCCGACTATAATCCTTCACTGAAAGCGACGAGGTTCGTTCTTCAGCCGAGGGTTGATATGGAGACACTGGAAAAGACTTTGAATGGGCGTATCGAGATTGGCCTGACTCATCCGGAATGCAAAATGGTTACTATCAACCTTAATACGCTGCCGAGGTTCAGGATTAATCCCCGCTCGATTGTTATTCACGGGGCCACAGCGAAACAGCCGGTAGTAAAAAAAGTTCGGATATTCAACAACTTCAAGGAGGATTTTGAGCTCGAGTCGGCACTGTCAAAAAAAGATATCGTAAAGGTTTTGAGTCATAAAAAACTTAGCAATGGTTATGAGCTTGAGCTGCAGATAACACCGCCGTCTGCCACAGCAAGGCTTTTCACAGAGACGTTTTATGTAAATCTAAAAGACGGCAAAAAACTGGAAATCCCCCTTAGCGGCTTCTATTCGAGGCCAGTTGCACAACCTCGAATGGCCGCAAGAAACACAAGAAGCATAGGGAGCACAACACGCACAACAAGCACAACACGTACAGTAGGCACCAATGACACAGAGGATTGCGAAGATTGCGGAAAAACCTTTTACTTTGAGCCGGAGAAGAATAAACCTTCTTAAGCGTGTTCTAATCACCTTGCAAACCTTCTGGATGATTTTCCAGTTTCTCCCGCCGACTTTTGCGTGTTTTGAATTTATTGCTCATCTTTCAGCCTCTATATGACAGACTACCTGACGGTGCGCTATATGTTACACTTAGAGCATGTGTGAAAAGCCCGTTTCGTCATTCCGAGCGGAAATAGCCTTTAGCCCTGAGCGAAGCCGAAGGGGCAGCGGAGTCGAGGAATCTGTTTTAATAGACCCCTCGACGCAGTTTACCCTGAGCGAAGTCGAATGGGCTCGTGGTGACAACAAAAGGATTCCGAACTTTTCACACATCCTCTTAGACTATACAATAACCGGAATCCTCTTGCCCGTCGACGCCCCGGCAGGCCGGCAAAAACCATAATGCAACACCGAAATTCCACCTGTGGGCCAGCGCCGTTTCTAATGATGGTTGATGCTTTTTAAAAATGTGTGGCCCACCGTCATTCCCGCGGAAGCGGGAATCCAGGAAAAACGCAAGGTCTGGATTCCGCATCAAAGCCTGCCCTGCCTGTCCCGTACTAAACCTGTCCTGAGTGTAATCGAAGAATAGGCTCCTGCCGTGAATGGAGGTTGCTTAAGGACTTTCGTATATCTAAAAAGGGCATTCTTGGGCCAAAAACCACGATTCACTAAAGCATACGCTGCTTAACGAACCGCCATTCGCTCCTGCCGTCATTTGGTGCGGGAAGCAAAGCCGAATGGGTGCGGAATTACAGTTCCTCGAATCATATATCACAGACAAATAGGCCGGATTTGCGAATAATGCTTGAATTTTTTCATATTTTTTCATATTTTTCTTGACGGCGCTTGACAAAGGGCAAATTTGTGTTATATTTGTAATAGTTGAAATAGTACAAATACTGAGGTTGATTTATGCAGTTTCGTATAGACAACGCATCCGACAGGCCGGTTTACCGGCAGATAATGGACCAAATCAAGCGTGACATTGCCTTAGGCAGGCTCATCAAAAATGAAAAGCTGCCTACGGTAAGGCAATTGGCCGGCCAGATTGCCCTAAATCCCAACACAATAGCCAAGGCCTATCGACAATTAGAGCAGGAGGGCATTATTGTTACCAAGGCCGGTGCGGGTGCTTTTGTCGCGAATCTCGACAGTAATTTGAGCAGGTCGGTCAGGAGAAAACTCATTTCTGAAGAACTTGAGCGAATCGCAGTTGAAGCTTTTCACATGCAAATTGAAAGTCAAACGCTGTTGGAGTGGTTCAATAATGCAGTTGCCAAATTTAATTTGCCTTCGAAGAAAGGGTGACCGAATGGATGACAACGTTATCAAAGTGGAAAATCTTGTCAAATATTTTGATGGCCGGTGCGTTCTGGATGGCATCAATCTAAATGTGCCGCGAGGCTGCATCTACGGCCTGTTGGGACGAAACGGCTCCGGCAAGACAACGATTATTCGGATTCTCCTGGGCCTCGAGCCGCCGACGCGAGGACGGACTTTTCTCTTGGATGCTAAATCAACCGAGCTTTCCGGAAAACTCCACGGCCGAATCGGCTACGTAGCTGAAGGCCACAACCTTATCCAGAACTACAGAGTCGGACGACTTATTAAGCTCTGCAAGGACCTTTCTTTGCAGTGGAACGACGAGTTTTTTAACAATCTAATGGAAACATTCCGCTTACCGGCCGACCGCAGGGTAAAAGAGCTTTCAATCGGCATGCGAGCGCAATTGAATCTTGCGCTGGCTATGGCGATAGACCCTGAACTGCTTATCTTCGATGACCCGACGCTGGGACTTGATACCGTCGCTCGCCGGCAGTTTCTTGAGCTTGCCATTGACCTCATTCAGCAGCAGGGCCGAACCATTTTGTTCTGCTCCCATATCCTCAGCGACGTGGAGCGAATCGCCGATAAGATAGGAATACTTGCCGCCGGTAAGCTCGTCGTGGATTGCCCGCTTGAAGAGCTTAAAGAGCGGGTTAAAAAATTGCGGGTAATCTTCCCCGAATCCGCACCGGCGAATCTCCATCTGACGGAGATTATAAATCAGCAAAACCAGGGCCGGGAGATGGTAATAACCGTTGCCAACTGGAATAAGCAGAAACAAACTGCTCTCGAAATTTTCAAGCCCTCAAGCTGCACTGAAATCCCGATGAGCCTTGAGGACATGTTCATAGAATGTACTAAGCCCAATCCGGAATATATTGAAAGCTGATAGCGGGAGATTAGGAAATGTTTGCACTTATAAAAAGAGAAATTCAGGACCATATCGTATATTTCATCGGAGCGGCTGTTTTCTCGGCGGTCTTTATCATCATTTCGATTTCTTTGATACACAAATACGACCCAAAAGAACCGCCGGTGTTTTCAATAGGCTTTGGAGTCCCGGCTGTTACTATTGTCATATTTGGCATCTGTGCTATGGGCGCAACCCAGATGTATTTAGACAAAACCAGAAAAATATCCGCACTTTTATCGACTCTGGCGGTAAGCAGAAGCCGGATATTACTTGCCAGGATTATCACCGGAATTCTGGCAATTCTGATTTTGTTTGTGCCTTTAACTATCGCAGCCGGGATTTTACTGCGAATTTTTACCCCGCCTATCCCGATGTTTGGCGGTATGGTTTTCGAAATATCCTTAGTGGTATTTCTAATGGCTTTTGCCTGCTATTGCATCGGTTTGCAAACCGGCTGGAACTCAAGCCCGCTTACGCCTTCGTTAGGCGCGCTTTTCTTAACCTGTATTTTTGTCCCGCTGATTCTCATCAAAGGTTTTGGCGTGCATATCGTAGCAATACTTGTGCTGTTTATTGTCGCTTCTCTAATTCGTACCTGGCATACGTTTATGACAACATCACTTTAGGAATATAATTATGAAGCCCCTAATTAAAGGCGTGGTCTTAAACTATCCTGTTAAAGTTTTCGCCACCGGCTTTGTTGTTCTGGCATTACTGTCGATACCGTTATTCTGGTTCCGATTTTTTTGCCAGACATCTCTTTCTGTTAATATGCTTGACGATGCCAAACGTGTTTTTATAAGACCTTCCGGCCTGGTACCGCCCGAGTTTGAAAATGACCCTAATGTCACTTCTCGCTCCATAGTGTCGGCAAGAATGCGCTTCGAAGAAAAAGGACCTCTATCCCTTGGGATTTTCGACTATTTTATAGCGAGACTGCCGGGAGGACGCCGCTCAAATATTTATTTCTCTAACGGAAATTTGATGTATTTTGACAAAAAGTACGGGCAAATCGTTCATCGTTATACCGAGAAACAAACAATGCCTAACAAAACTACATTGCGGAAGGAGGTGCAACTCTATGTCGGCCCGGAAGGAGTTTCAGAGACCTGGGATAAAACTCTCGGCCGATTTATCGAGCCCATTATAGACCATGGCTGGATCGAACGCAGATGGGTCGATGGTAGGTGGGAAAAATTACGTGAGCTAATATTATATGACAAAAAGCTGGGATGCTTTTTCAAGATTGATTTTAATCAAAGAACAGTAACCAAAGGCCCGAAACTCGGCAAAAACGGCCATCGTCACAAACCAATCCAGATAGGTCAATTAAGTAAAACCACCTTTGAGTCGAGCTACTTGAACTGGTCACCTCCTCGAATTAGGATTCCTGATAAGGACCCAAACAAAATAGGTTATTCCAGTACCGATTTAAAACCAATCATACCGACTGGTTACGATTGCGATGCTGGACCGTATTTGCTTGTCCTTGACAAGTCTGGAAGGATTGACCTGCTCGATAAGGAAACCCTTGAATTTGTCAGAAGGACCCCGGAATTTTCCGGAGTCGCGGGCCGGCTGCCTGGTCCAGAGGCGTACTTCGGCCCAAAGGGTTCTGTAACACCACGAGAGTTGTTAGATTACGAGGTTTGGCCGCTGGCCTTAACAACATACTTCTTCGAGAATCCTGAAGAGGTCAGGGTAACTTTTGGCGACCCATCTTATTTTTTAAAGCGCTTACCCGTTAGAGCTGATAGAAAATACTTGGGAATGTTCGCAGCGAGCCTTTCTCGTGATGGGACCGCTCTGGCCCTTGCTGTCTTTGATGAAAAGGGCAAAGTTATCAAAACAGAATACAGCAGGCTTCCAAAACAGGAAGGCCACCAGACCTCATATCTTCAATCCAGCAAGGCGTTTTTCTTTGGGGCCCCCTGGTCGCCCACGCTTACGATAGGAAAATATCTGGCGGAGAACCTTCATCCGCCGATTCTCTCTGTTGCCTCTTACTTCACGGCATCGGCCTTCGAAGCAGCTTCCGGCCATAGGGCGCTGTTTTTCCTGCCTAATTCGTTCATAGCAATTAAAGCTGGAGATAGAGGGGAAAATTTTGCAGAAAGATTCATGTCAGCTTTGTGGTTTATATTGCCGTCGATAATATTGGCGATATGGCTTGCCTGCCGGGTAAGCAAAAATGCTGTTGTTGTTGGGCTTTCGGAAAATGCAAGACTTTACTGGATAATTGGAACGCTTGCCTTTGGTTTGACCGCCTATATTACTTATAGACTGACCCGGCCGAAGATAACTCTGGTAACTTGTCCGAATTGCGGCAAAATGAGAAGGCCGGATATGGCTAAGTGCCATCGCTGCAAAAGCGATTGGCACGTCCTGGAGCTGATACCACCAGTATGGAGAGTTGTCGATAAATAGTACTTTGTAGAAAAGGATGAACCGTGCGTGCATTATCCATCCTCATCAAAAGACAGATAGTTGATGGCGTTGGGTATTTCATGGTCGCAATCTTTGCCTCGGTAGTGCTTATTTTTGCAACTACATCCATAGCCCTAACCGAAGAACTTGGGTATCCGTCGCTTTACACAATCATACTTCTTATTACTATGCCCGTTCTTGTTTGTATTGGTTCTTATACCTTGGGTCTAAGCCAGGCGTACAACGATCGAACAACCGGGATCACGGCACTGTTGTCTGTAATGCCGATTACGCGTTGTCAGATTCTCCTTGCTCAAGTTGTTGTTGCTGCCCTCGTAATTCTGATAGCTTTGGGTCCTTTGGCCATTGTAGGGGCTATCCTCTGGGAGTTTCTTGGGCCGCCGGAGTGGCTCTTTCGGGACTGGGTGAGCGATGCATTTGTTGGCATGTCCCTGACCGCATTTGGGTGTTATTGCCTTGGTTTGTACGCGGGCCAGATAACCGAGACATTTACGTCGGGTCTGCGTGCACTGTCGTTGGCGCCGATTCTCCTCCTGCTGATTATCGTCAAGGGCTTCGGGTGGCCACTGATTATCGTCCTTCTGCCATTTGTCGTTGTTTCGCTGCTCCGCTGCCGGAGGTCTTCTGGTAGTAGTTCAATGGCAACCATTGCGACAGGATTCATAGTTCTGGTTTTGCTTGCCATTTCGTTCTTTTGGGGACGCTATTTGTGCGATGGATTATTAGCCCAACTTTCGCAGTTAGGCGGTGAAACCACGATTTTTAAAAAATTT
>CAYQKF010000034.1:0-42460 GCA_964417935.1 uncultured Pirellulales bacterium | reverse complement strand
CCTGGCACTATCAAAAGTACCGATTTCAATGCTTAACTGCGAAAGTTGGGTTAGGGCCAGAAGGCCCAGTCAAACTTGTCCCCGAATTTCGTAGTCGGCGATCCAGATTAGAGCTTAACCAATAACCAATATCGAAGATCCGGCCTTACTTGGACAATAATCAATAATCATTCATCAATAATCAATAAGAAAGGGAATTTATAATGTCTACCGAAGCCCAAATCCTCGCCAACCGGCGTAACGCACAAAAATCGACTGGCCCACTCAGCCGTCAAGGCAAGGCCACCATCTCACAGAACGCCGTCAAACACGGCCTTACCGCCCGGCAGGCAATAATCAGCTCAGAAAGCCAGGCCGATTTTGACCTCTACCGAGACCGGATGCTGGGCGAGCTTGCCCCGGTCAGCCCTATGGAATCTATGCTCGCAGAACGCATTGTCAGTCTCTCATGGCGGCTAAAACGCGCCGGACGAATCCAGAACCAGACTATCGATGCCCTGAACGCAGATATGACCTCCGGCCCACTAACTAAACTGAAACAATCCCTGTTGTTCAAAGGCCGTGACCAATCGCAGGCCGGGCCATCCACCTCGCCTCCCGATCTGGCTCTGGGTCGTCTGGCCATAAAGGATTTCGCAAATGCAAGGGTCCTCGACCGACTCCTAATGTACGAACGCCGGATAGAGCACAGCCTGTACAAAACGATACTCGAGCTTCAAAGACTCCACCTCATCCGAAAGCTCAAACACCACACCAGCTCCGATGAAGAAACCGAATATCAATTACTGCCTGGCTACGGCGAAGCGCTCTGTGCTCCGGCTGGCTCCGACCAGAAGAGTCGCCAAGACGAGCGCCCAAATAGAGAGTGAGTTTTACTACGATTATGCAAAACAAACCCAATTTCCAAAAGTCAAATGAATGTAACTATCTTTACACAAAAGGCTTATGAAAATATAAGCGATTGGACACTTGGTGAAAACAAACCCAATCAAACCCAATGGATTAAAAGGGTCAGGAATTGGTGGGGCAAGCCCCACCCTACAAAGCTGGATTCCTGCTCCTTCGACTCCTTCGTTAAAACTCGCCCCTTCGCAATTCTACTTCGCCGGAGGCTACGCAGAAACCAGCTACGGAGGGCAGGCAGGACGGGGAATAGTAGATGAGCAAAAAGGCTATTTACCGGCATAAAAGGACTGGTGATTTATTTGCCATTGAGAGCGACGAGGATGGGAATGTTCTTTCAACGAGTGGGCCGCTGCTTGTGAAGGATATGAATCCCAACGAGCTTGATTATGATAATTACTGGGACGAGGATATTAAGGTACATTTAAGTGAATTTGTGCTGTTATCGAAAGCTGAATACAAAGACCTCAAACACGACAGGGTAAGTCCTTATGGGATTATGTTCTTTAAGGTTCGTATCCTAAACTCCCCCATGCTGCTTTCTGCAATTTCATTAAATCAACATTGCCTGGTTGATTTTTGTCTATTCCTGCTCCGGATTCGGAGACAATCCAAGGCTCGTTACCATAATCTATGGTACGTTGGTCCCTCCAGCCCCACCATTCACAATGTCCCTCAGCAAACGCCAAAGTCGTTCCACCGTGGTGACGCATGGGTATGGGATTCCACCATGATGGTTGTGTATGCCAAACGGCCCAGCAGGCATCCCAATCTTCACCATAATCATCGAGAAAAACCAATCTTTCACCGGGTCTCCTAATCTCAGATAGTTTCTTATATACGTCACCGCTTCCAGTGAATTTCAATCCGTTCATAGAATGAACTGTACTATAAGTCCGCATTTCATTTCGCTCGGCGACCGGACATCGGTATAGCTTGGTCATCTTAGCATATTCGAATAAGAGGCCATTTCTTATGGCATCCAGTTGTTCTCCGACAGGCATCTCATTTGGCAATGTTCCCAGGAGTTTTACCCAGCCATTATCTCCAGCGATGCCCTGGACCAAGTGACCGTCATTATCGTCGGCATACATTAGCCAGGCTAAAACTAAATTTTTAAGATTATGGATGCAAGCTGCCCGTTTACCTTGTTCTCGTGCTCTGCTTAAAGCCGGGATCAATATCGACATCAATAACGCAATGATGGCAATCACCACCAACAGTTCTATCAACGTGAATCCTCTTTGTCTGTTCATAAGTACACCGCCAGTTTTAGATGAGCAAAAGCTATGGCCATCATATGCTTTTCGGGTCTGAAAATCAAAAGAAAAAGCCCCCGTTTTTCCCTGCCTTTGCGAATTTCAACTTCACCATCACCGCACCCAGGCCGAGCAATATGAGCATTTTCACTTGCGTCTTAGCTCGACTTTTGCCATTTTGTGAAGCTCGTAAACGCCATAATTTATAAAGGCTTACGACTTTCCGACTTTTTTAACACCCTCCAAAACACAAGGGTTTTGAAAAAGTCCAAGGCTGTTTACGTAAAACCTTGGAAAACAAGGGTTTCGCATCGCCAAAAAGTGCAAAAGTCGAGCTTAGGGTTGCTTTTTGTAATCCCCCAATCTGGGACCACAATCCCTGTCAAATGCCATGATAAATAATAATATCATCCCCGCGAAAGAGGGGACCTTAATTAATATAGCTTTCGTTTTTTTATATATCTTTGTAGATTGAAGCCACACTTGAAACAATGCTGTTTTTTTTTGTCCCAAAAAATATGCTGTGCGTTACAAGCCGGGCACTTATCAAAGTTAAAATCTGTGCAGATTTCTGGATTTCTGACTAAGGCCCTAATCATGTATGTTTGCTCGCTTGGCATTTCACACACTCCTCCAACAAAGCATTCCCGCCGGATTCAGCCAATAACAATACCCGTAATTACATAAATCCACGGGCTCGTTGAGAGAATTAGCGGGTATTATCACCCATTTGAACTCCTCCCGAGATAAGATTGCCGCTCAAAGATAAAATGATTTTAACCGTTTGGTATATCGGCTATTCCTGTAGTGGGATTAAATTAATTGACTTTTCTTAAAAAGATGAAGCAGGACAGCGGGAAGCTGCAAAAAAAAGCGGATTTAGAAAAAAGCCCCTACTTTATGGAGGAGGATGTTGAATAAAGCAGGGGCTTAGAGGAGAGGGAGTGATTATAGCAGTTACTTAAGGATTAACATATATTCAATACACTGTACTACCTCCTTCCATGGAAAACTAAACAAAAAAGACTATAACTAAGTGCCACCGTTGATACCAAATGTAACGGTTTTTCCGTATATAACGTTTTTTCCGCAAAACTACCATCGCGAGCCTTCCAACTCAAGACGAGCTCGCCGTTTAAATGGTTTCTGGGATGCTTAAATTGAAAGCTGATGGGTGTTCTGCGAGATTCTGTGGGCTGGCTTAGTTAGTTTTCCAAAGCAATGAAAAAAGGGCTGTGAGCATCCGTGCCCACCGCCCTTATCAAAATTCCGCACACGGAGTCTTGATTGCGCAAGGCCCTTCAAATGTGCAGATTCTCTTACTACAACGCTTTTCTTCTTCTCAGCCAGCCGACAAGGCCTACACCAATGCTGCCGAGCAGAATAGCCCCTGGAGCCGGAATAACGTCAGCACGAGTTGGATTCCAGCTGTCACTGAACTCCCAGCTTCCCCCCTCATTATAAATAGACCCATCAACCAAGACCCAGTGTGTTTCGATTACTTTCGTCTGACCATTAAAGAGAACGTGGTCAATTTCGAGCAGTGCCGGAGGAGCGGAGCCGGCAAAATGGATATCCAAATTTATCGGCGACGTAGGTCCAGCTATTGAAGCCAGCAACGGCTGCTCCAGAACCGTGTTCCAGCCGGCGGTGGTGGTACTCAGTGCCGGGCCCACCTCGAATGCATCTACTCCCACGGAGACCGGCGAAATTCGCACGGCCCAAAGATCATAAGGTCCGGGAGCCGTAGCAGTGATCGACCAACTGTCGCCGATGTAGGGTCCTCCAATCATTGTGGGATTTGCCAACACAGGTCCAGTTACGGCAAGTACCAAGACCCAAATTGCCAAGATTCTTACATAATTTTTCATAATTCATCTCCTTTAACTAAAATCGTTATCTAATCCTTTAGTTCCAATCTTTGTTCACTCGGCTTACAGTGTTCTTCTTCTTCTCAGCCAGCCGACAAGGCCTACACCTATGCTGCCTAACAAAATGGCTCCGGGAGCAGGAATGGGAGCTGCTTCACTAATTTCAACCACAAGGTCTTGATAATCAGCGTCACCAAGGTTTTCGACCTCCCACGCAACCACATAGTTGCCAGCAGTATTGGTGGCACCGTCAGGGTTGTAACCGCCAGTAATCAACCAGGTTACCATGTGGTCGTTGCCCGTAATGTTATCACTCTCTTGCGAACTCCGAAGAAGGCCCCCAGAGAACGGACTACTGAGTCCAAGCCGGAAAATGGATTCACTTGAAGGAATCAATCCTGATAGTGACCCGCCAAGATACCCATTCTTGCCTATAGGAACAGTGAATAACGTCACAAAACTGCCTCCACTTGCGCCAGGGAAGTATCCAAAAGTTTCTTCGGCGCCTGCCCACTTAGCTTCGGCAGTAGCGCCGCCGTCCAGGTTCATCCAAACTTGGTCACCTGGAAAAGGACTATCCTGGATTCGAACTAAATTGGTAAGCCCGTAAAGAGTATCCAAGATACCGCCTGAACCGAGCAGATCTGGCTCCCCCCCGGACGGGGGACTTGGGCTTATTAGAGTAAACCCTGCGTTTGCGGTTGTCGCCGCCAGTCCACCCATTAAACAGACTAAAATGGTTATTTTAATTAACCGTTTCATTTTATTTCTCCTTTTTTATTCTTTCAGTTTTCCATTAATTTTTAATTCCTCGTTACGAGGTTCAGGGCAGGGCTTTTGCCTTGCCCTTACATATTCGCATTTCTACAAAGTTCTACGTCTTCTGAGCCAGCCAACAAGGCCTACACCAATACTGCCGAGCAGAATTGCTCCGGGTGCAGGGATCGCAGTTAAGGTCAACGTTGATGTCTCGATCTCAAAGTCGTTGGAACCCATTGCTTCAAACATGATTTCTACCGGCAAGCCGTTCAGCCATGTTGGATCGAGAGTGAAGGTCGTGCTCATGATATGGGAGGGGGTAGCACCCCCAGCGCCCGCCACTGGGCCTTGCGGCCAATCAACGAATCCCTGGTTGGTAAGGTCCCCAACGTCGTGCCAAATAGCAGTATGTATGTCCTTGACAAACACATTTACCGTATCAAGATCATCCAGGTCATCTACAACAATGGTTAGTTCTACGTCAACGATGTTACCAGATGCTGCCATGCCAGTGTATTCGGCGGTTGAAAATCCCGCAGTTTCAGCAGGATTGTCATGATACCATATGTCGGAGTTGCCGGCACCCTCAACGAAATTGTACATCCTGTAGATGTTCCGCGTGTCGGTAAAAGTACCGTAGGTTATGACGGCCATTGCATTGCCGGCAAAAACTAAAATTGCTAAAGCGATGAATGGCAATATTAAATTTATTCTTTTCATATTTTTTTCTCCTTTGTGAGCAACATCAAAGGTTGCTTATTAACAATCGCATTAAACTTCGATTTAGAGGGTCTTGCATGCAAAAGACCCTCTGCATAAGCAAGATTGCCTTAGGCCGATTTAGGTGGGCCGCGAGGTAGGTTCTCAAAAATGAATGAAGGTGAAAAACAAATATACTGCCCGGCTATCGGGGCCGGGCAGATAATCGCGGGGTTCAGTAGAAATGAAAAGTGCGTTATTGCGAATTGAGTAGTTCCTGAGTTGCTCTTGGCTCGCGCAGAACTCTTAGGCGCTACGAATGGGTAGTAAAGGTACGTTATCGTTTTTCTGGATTCCTGCTTTCGCAGGAATGACATAGTACTTTGTATGGATGAGATTGTGCTGTCTGGTATTCCAGCCAAATGGCGAAGCAGGCTTATGTACTGCGTACCTTCAATTTCACTACGCAGACGGCCAGAATTTTCAAACTGATGTAGGCAAATAGTACTAACAGGAGATTTTTGCTGAATATGTTTCTTGAAGCTAAGGTGTGTAGCCAATTGTGGAAGAGCTTGAATTCCGGCCTGTCCTGCCCATAATAGGCCAACTAATGCTGCTAACCAGAACCTTCGGTCCTTAACCAGTGAAACGCAAAGGAATCCAGTTAAGACCATGAAAAGCGCAGCGGGTACGGGTGGCAAATTCTTTAGGCCAGTAGTTTGCGAATCCGTAAATTCGGCGGGGGGCTTTAGAATTTCTATGCCGATAGCCGCCAAGTGCGAATTGGAAAGTTCGGTAATTTGGCTCGTTTCGGTTATAGAAAGTGTATGCGCATCTGAACTTGGTGGCACAGCGGCGGCAACGAGGTTCTTATTGCAATTGCTCATCGTTGGCGCAGCACTTACCGCAGTGGCCGCAACGAGAGACAGCAATATAATCAGCAATTTCTTATTGTTTCCCACAACCAAGACCACTCCCCGCCTCCTCTAAGGCGATGGATACAACAGAGTGGATATCCTCCAGATCACCCTCCTTGGCAACCAGGGGACGGCCTCCACCTTTTTAAGTTAAGTGACGCCTATGTAAATTACCAAAATTCATATAGAATATTATTCCATCAGTTTTTGCCCCACGATGCAATTGTGGAAACTACGGGATTTTGAAGGAATTTTTCCCCACTCGGCGAAAAAAGAGTCGTGGAAACTACGTGGTTTTGTGCATAGAAATTTGCAGTGGACAAAAATGGGCGTGAACGGCTGTCTATCGATGGCCTTAGCCGTTATTCATCTTCCCCCAGCTCGACCAGCCTCACTACAGCAGTTTTTTTGACTAAATCGATTAGGTTATCGACACCAAGCTTGTGCATAATCTGGCCTCGCTGATCTTCGATAGTCCTCACAGACCGGTGTCGCAACCTGGCTATTTCCTTGGTACTCTTGCCGTCCAAAATTAAACGCAGGACTCTCATCTCTATTTTGGTAAGCACCTTGCCCACGAGCGGATGGGTCTGAGTATTTCGCTTTAGCACGGCTTCAACAGCCGATAGAAAAGACCGTCTGTCCAGAGGTTTTTCAATAAAGTCCGATGCGCCCACCTTGAGGGCCTTGACCGCCATTGGTATATCCCCATAGCCGGTTATAACCAGAACCGGCAACGATGGAATAATACGTTTCACCTCGGTTAATAGCTCTATTCCATCCATTTCGGGCATTTTCACATCAGTAATAAATAAATCGCACGTTTGGGAACGCAATTGTTTAAGGCACTCGGCTACATGAGCAAAGCAACTGACTTTCAAGCCGGCTTGTTCAAGAGTTCTGCCGACCATCTTGAGTACCTTTGGCTCGTCATCAACAAAAAAGATATGTTGTTTGGTGATATTTGTCATCACTACTCAAGTTATCTCCCATCTCTATTGATCGGTAAAGTGATGAAAAAAGTTGAACCTTTGCCAAGTTTGCTTTCGACGTGAACTTTGCCGCCGAGCTGGGATACTATGCGCTCCACGACGCAAAGCCCTAAACCTGTTCTTTTATCTGTATGTTTGGTGGTGAAGAACGGCTCAAAAATCCTATCAAGATTTTCCGGCGCAATGCCGCCGCAGTTGTCAGAGAATTGCAATTCAATGTTCTCATCTCTTACAGCGCCACTGATAATAACCTGGCGATTCTTTTTGCCATCGGCCGCCTGTATTGCGTTCTCAACCAGCGAAAAAAATAACTGCTCCAGATCCCTCTCATACGAATATATAAGCGGCAGTTTGTCCATCCCTTCGACCTGCAGGTTCACTTTTGCACGCCATGCACTTTCATCTGACAACTTCACGATTCTCTCAGCAACTACCTTCAAATCCACTTTGTCGACAATTCCTTTCAAGGACATCCTCGCGAAGTTACGAAACCTATCGATTATTGAAGTGACACTCGAAATCTCACTTAGGCCTTCCTTGAGGTCTTCTATGACAGTACCCGGACACGACATTGTCTCCAGCTCTGCCAACGAATTCTGAATTGACAGACGAATAACCGTTAGAGGCTGGGTCAGTTCATGAGCCAGACTGGCGCTTAAGGTTCCCACTGAGGCAAGTTCTTCGGCTCGAGCCATTTTCTCCTTGTAAATATTGAGTTCCTCTTCTGTTCGCTTGGACTCGGTAATATCGCGTGCAACTGCCAGAGTCCCCGTGGGCTTGCCCTCATTATTTTTCAACAAAGTAACAGACATATAAGTGAGAAAAGCTGTTCCATCTTTTCTGATATGTCCTATTTCACCCTCCCAAAAACCCTTTGTTTTTAGCTGCTTTATATGCCTCCTATGCTCCTGCATCTGTAACTTTTTATGTAATTTCGTAACCGGTATTCCGACCATTTCTTCAGGTGTATAACCGTGCATCCGGGCAAACGCATCGTTCACATACAGCAGTTTTGGTTCCAAGTCACCTACGGCTATACCATCAATCGATTGCTCAACTGCAGAAATCAGTTTTCTTATTTGTTCCTCTGCTTTCTTGCGCTCGGTGATGTCAATGCCCAGTTCCAGCACCAAAGGAGAGCCATCAACATCGGAGAAAGGATAGTCATTAATCTCATATATCCGGTCGTCGGGAGATTGATCCCACTCCCAAAGTTGAGGTTCTTTGGTGTCAAAGACGCGGAATGTCGGGCACGGTTTGCAGGGTTCGGTAGCTCCCCAGAAAACCTCGTAACAACGTTTCTCTTCCGGATCCCCAAAGCGCTCCCTGAAGTAGCGGTTGGCAAAACGAACTGAATGATCTGGCGCCTGAAGATAGACAAATGCCGGTAGGTTATCTAAAAGGGAATAAAGCCTTCGCCGCTCGGTCTCAAGAGCGTCCTGCGCCTTTTTGAGTTCGGTGATATCCCAGAAAATGCCTAACACTCCAATGATGTTACCTTGTTCATCTTTGACAGGCGTTTTGACTATATGGATAATTCTTTCCTCGCCTTCCTGGATATATTTCTCCTCGATAGCTTTTGTTTGCCCCGATTCGATAATTCTTTTATCGTCTGCTCTGTATTCTTCAGCCAATTCCCTTGGGACGATATCGTAATCTGTTTTTCCAGCAATTTCCTCGGATTTAATCTTAAAATCCCTGGCGAGATTGTCATTACAGGACACATAAACTGAGTTCTTATCTTTAAGGAATATCTTTTGAGGAAGATTTTCGACAAGAGTTCTATATTTACTCTCACTTTCCTGCAACGTCTCCTCCGCTCGTTTGCGCTCAGTAATGTCTCTTATAACTCCTTGTATTCCGATTGTTTCACCGTCCTTAACTATGGGTGAGGAGTTGAGCTCGATAAAGACGTGGCTGCCGTCCTTCCTCATTGACTCCATCTGGAACACGCCAAGGTTCTCACCCCTCATATTTTCAGCAAAGCGTTGTGAAACTCGGGGTATCTCGGACTTAATTAAGTAGTTCTTAAAATGTGTCCCCACCATCTCGTCAGGCTTGTAATGGAATATCTTCTCGCTCGCGGGAGAAATATAGGTCAGATAACCCTGAGCATCTGTCATAAATATTATGTCAAAGCTTCTCTCGGCGAGACCCCTGAATTTCTCTTCAGACGCCCTGATTTCTTCCTCGGCTCGTTTGCGCTCGGTAATATCTCGGGCAATGCCAACGAGCCCAATAATCTTTCCCTCATCGTCGAACCGTGGAACCTTTACGGCTTGAAACCAGCGTTCTTTTCCGTCTGCACCGGTCATGCGCTTAGTGATATCTGTCAATTTGCCTGTCTTGAAAACAAGGTTGTCATCTTCAATATTTTTCCTGGCTTCATCTTGGTTTGCCATTATTTCATAGTCATTCTTTCCTATAACTTGCTCACGAGATAATCCAAAGGCCTCTAAAGTTTTGTTGTTGGCAATAATATATCGGCTTTCCAGGTCTTTAAAAAAGATGGCATCGTGTACAGCTTCCACTATAAACCTGTATTGTTTGAGTTTCTCCTGCGCCTGCGTAAGTTCTGTAACACGACTGCGCAATGCGTTCAACTCTCGGAGTAATTTCGCTTTGGTCTTTTGGTCATCCCGCATAGTTGTCGATGCTCACTTAGTCAACGCCTATTCAACCTCGCTCTACAGGGATTTTGGAGCAACAATCTAAATGCCCGGCAAAGGTTAGACAATTCACCCTGTTCAGCATATAAAACCGATTTTATCCCACATTTGGCTGAAGTATTCAAGAAATTTTTCTTGTGTAATTTTCCCGAGTAATGTAGCAAAAAACATTGCCTTTTGAGCCTAAATACCATAGAATCCATAATATGAAAACACTAAAATCAAGCATGTTGGGGGAATAGTGAACGAAAAGGAGAAAAAATGAGAAAGAAAAAAGCAGGTCTATTGACAACAGCTGCTGGTATTCTGTTCTGTCTGCCCCTTATCTGTTTGGCTGACCAGAACAAACCGATTCTCGAAAGGATCGGCGTTACTCGCGGAATCTGCGTAGTGCTTGGCGACAGGAAGTGCGAGACTGCCCTGGAGCTGGCACGACAGAGTGAGCTGCTGATATATGTGCAGTTGCGTCGCGCAAAGGATGTCGAAAACGTGCGCGGGATAGTTGACGAGGCGGGTTTCTACGGGAGACGTATTTTTGTAGAAAAGGGTGCATTGACTAAGATACATTTGGCCGACAATCTGGCTGACGCTGTTGTTGCCGTGGGTAAGGCACCCAAGGCTGAGGTGCTCCGGGTCCTGCGTCCCCAGGGCAAGGCTCTATTAGGGCGCGAAGTTTTGGTTAAGCCGTTTCACGAAGGAGTAGATGACTGGAGCCATCCTTATCACGGACCGGACAATAACCCGCAATCAGAAGACACAGTCATTCGAGCACCCTATCTGACACAGTTTTTAGCTGAGCCGCGCTATGCGCCGATGCCTCAGGTGGCGGTGACCTCGGCGGGTCGTACGTTCAAGGCGTTCGGACACGTGGCCTTCAAGACACGGGAAGAACCCCTGCTCAATAAGCTCGTGGCGTTCGACGGCTATAACGGCACGATGCTCTGGCAGCGGGACCTGGCTGAGGGCGTGATGATTCATCGCAATACAATGATTGCAACACCGACGACATTGTATGTCGGCGACGATAAGTCCTGTAAGCTAATTGATACAGCTACCGGCAAATTGAAGGATGAAATTATCCCACCGGTGGAAAAAGCTGGCGGGACATTCTGGAAGTGGATGGCTCTGGAAGATGGCGTGCTCTATGCGCTTATGGGCCAACAGGAACAAAGAGACCCAACAATGCGATGGCGCCGGGAGCTACACGGCTGGCCTTGGAACCCGATATCAAAGGGCTTTAATCAGCCTGACGGTATCAGGGACAGCGAGAAAGCGTACGCAGCACATCCGTGGGGCTTCGGTCGAAATGTGCTGGCCATTGACCCGAAGACGAAAAAGGTCCTGTGGAGCTATCGGGAAGCTGAGCCGGTTGACAGCCGGGCAATGTGTATGAAAAACGGGCGAATCTATATCTTTCGATTTGGAGCGTATCTGACCTGCCTGAATGCGAAAACCGGCAAAGTAATCTGGCGAAAGACCCCGGACAGTGCACCCGAGTTGTTTAAGTCGCTCGGGACATATCAGAACCGGCAGGATTGGCGCACCAACTGGCGAACTACAAACTATCTGCAGTGCAGCGATAAGGCCTTGTACTTTGCCGGTCCACAGGTTGGCAAACTTCTTGCCGTTTCCACCGAAGACGGAAGCATTCTCTGGGAGAATTCTTACAGTAACTTTCAGTTGGTCCTTCGAGACGATGGGCTATATGGTCTCAGCGGTCAAAATGACGAAGGTAATCTCAGCAAGAAGTTCGAACCGCTTACCGGTCAAGTATTGGCGGAGTTCAAGACAGCTCGTCGGGCATGCACTCGGCCGACAGGGTCTATCGATGCCATATTCTACCGTGCCAGAGGTGGTTCGACACGTTTGGACTTAGCGAGCGGGCGTCCGGACTGGATTTCACCTATGCGTCCCCCATGTCACGACGGCGTAACTATCGCTAATGGTCTGCTATACTTCTGGCCGTCGGTTTGTGATTGCCAGCTTACACTCTATGGTATTACCTGCCTTGGACCTGCAGGGGATTTCGACTTTAGTCCGCGTGCAACTGAATCGCGACGTTTAGAGAAAGGCGCCAGGGATTTAACAAAGGTCGCAAGCTTACATGAATCGTCTGCTGATTGGCCTACTTTCCGCGCAGACAATACCGGCAGTGCGACAACAGAAGCAGCCATCCCTGAGAAATCCACACTACTCTGGCGGTTTAAGCCGAAGACAACACCTGAGCCCACAGCTTCTGTTCCTACGGCTCCGGTTACAGTTGGTGGCCTGGTATTTTCCAGTGGTCCCGATGGCATCGTCCGGGCCCTGGATGCGGTGGACGGCCGGTTGCGGTGGAAGGCCTATACCGGCGGTGCTGTCCGCTTTCCTCCGACAATCTGGAAGGGTCGTGCTTTATTGGGTTCCGGCGATGGATGGGTTTATGCCTTCGAGGGACAGACGGGCCGGCTTCTGTGGCGGTTTCGTGCAGCTCCGGTGGAGCGCAAAATACCTGTATATGACTCGCTGCTGTCCACTTGGCCGGCCGCAAGCGGGGTGCTGGTCGAAGACGGCATTGCCTATATCGCCGCCGGTATCGTTAATTATGACGGCACTTATGTCTATGCGCTCGATGCCGCGAGCGGCCGAATAAAATGGCAGAACAACACGTCAGGTCATCTGGACCGGCAAGCCCGTACCGGAGTGAGCGTGCAGGGCCATCAACTACTTCACGACGGCAAGCTCTACTTAGCCAGCGGCACATCTCTCTCGCCGGCTGTCTATAACATTTCAGACGGAAAATGCCTTAACGACCCAGCCATTCTCCGACAGCTTGCACAAAACAATGTTATTACATCGCAAAGCCCTCGCGGCTGGGAGCTTTCGCTGCTCGCGGACCAAGTCGTGGCTTACGGTAAGCCATTCTACGCACACCCGAAGTATGATGTCTTCGACGCTACCGTCTTCAACAAGGTCTTTCTTACATCGAGCGGTGGTCGAGATGTTGTTTGGTTAAGCAGTCAGAACAATAAGAGGGTTTTATGCTTCGAGAATATTGACAGGAAATTATTGAGCAACAAGATGGCAGAGGGCAGAAATCGGTTCCAGGTTGATTGGAAAAGACTTGGCGTCAGGGATAAGCCATTATGGAGCTACGATTGTAAAGACAGTGTCGCTTTAGCTGTGTGCAGCAACGCCGTGGTGGTTGCAAATAAATCAGAGATTGTCGCCTTGAATCTTAAGGATGGCAGGCTTCTGTGGTCTGAGGCCGTGCCGTCGGCTCCGGTAAACTGGGGCTTAGCCGTTGACCGCAAAGGTCGTATTGTAGTAACTCTTGAAGATGGACAGATTTTGTGCTTTGGTCAGAAAGTCTTTGCCTCCAGTAAAAGTGAGACGGAAGGGTAGTCTTATTGTTACATACGACCGGTACTCGGAGAATGTAGCTGATGTCTAAAGTCTTGAGTGGAGATTAGCTCAATGAAAATGATAAAGCGATTTCATTTGCTTATCCTGACGTTGTTCTTTTGCGGAGCAGGCTGCTTCCACGATAAAGCCTTGTCGTTACCTTCGGATGAAAAATATACCGAGCGAAGTGCGCTTGGTATGATAAGAACCAGCCGTAAGACACTGGCGCCTGTATATGCTCCTTTGGCTGAACAGATTGTTGCAGATTTCGACTTAGGCAAAAAAGATGGTATCGGGATTGACTTAGGAAGCGGCCCAGGCACGCTCATTGTCGAATTGTGTAAGCGCACACGACTTCACTGGATCAATACCGATATCAATCCGCATTTTTTCGCATTTTTCTACAGGCAAGCAGAAGAACACGGTTTTGGACACCGGGTCAGCGCCATCTTCGCCGATGCTCATTCTCTTCCTTTTCGCGATAACTATGCGGACATCATCGTCTCCAGGGCTTCTTTCCATTTTTGGGAAGATAAGGCCCAGGCGTTCGGCGAGATATATCGCGTACTCAAACCTGGCGCGGCGGCTTACATTGGACGGGGTTTCTCGAGAAACCTGCCTGTTGAAACGGCAAAAAAGATACGCACAAAACAGCATAGAAAAATGAACTACGATGTGGAAAAAACAGCTAATGAGCTATCTGATATTATGAATGACTTGGGAATCAAAGACTATCGCATTGACATACCGAAACCGCCTGGCAGTGAAAATGTCAACTACGGAGTTTGGGTGGAATTTTATAAGCCTGAAAAACAACAAGAGACAGAATAAAGGACATAGGTAGAATCAGAAAGAAAAAACAAACAGGTTTTACACTTATCGAGTTATTAGTGGTTATCTCGATTATCGCCTTGCTTATGGGGATACTGTTGCCGGTGTTGGGCAGAGCACGTGAGTCGGCGCGTTCCATAATCTGCATGGGCAACGTCAGGCGGATTTCGATGGCAGGATATATATATGCTCTTGAAGGGGATGATGGGTTTCCACCGTATCGGATGAGGAGAGCTAAGCCCACCGATCCTGATGGTTATGTCAACGAATACGGGCGGAAGAATCCAAGGTGGCAGTGGTTTTTTGACCACGGCATAGGGCCGGTAATTGATCCGTCGCCTCACGTTGAGAGTATTAACAGTAAAGGTTACTTCGATGACGACGACACGCTGATTATAACCAATGATTATTTCATGTGCCCTTCATTCAGGCATAGTGGTTTCGAGCAGCGGGACATACGGAACGGCTCGTATGGATACAACTATCAATATCTCGGCAATCCGAGATTAACGGAAGATGCAGGACACTTCCAGAATTTTCCGGTCTATCTCGCAAAACTCCAGCGGCAGAGTGAGACTGTTATCGTGGCTGACAGTCGTGGCGGCGGTATCCCCCACGGTAAACACTCCTACACGCTTGACCCGCCTAAGATAGCACTTAGTAAACGAGCCCGGCAATTTGGTTATACGGATATAGGACCAGTTATTGCGCAACAGCATTCGCCCGCCGAAGCCCGACACAACGGAAAGGCAAACGTTTCTTTTGTGGATGGGCACGCTGAACACATGTCGTTGACAGAACTTGGATACGTGCTTGATTCTGATGGCAATGTCATAGCCGACCATCCCGTCGGGAGCAATCGTTTGTGGAGTGGTACTGGACGGAAAGAGCCGTAAGGAACTTAATGACCGCACTTGTGCGAAGCAACCTGGCGATTTTCCAACGGTTCGATGACGGCTTTTATATATTGATGATACTTGATAATTTAATTATAATTTCATTTTCTATGGTATTACCAATCGTAGTTAAAAATTGCCGAAAAAATTGCGCATAACACCGATTGGAAGGGCGAAAAGGATATGCGCGAAATAACGTAAAAATGAATAATAATGTGGCGAAGACAGCTAATAAACTGTAAAATGTTATGAATGAGCCGGGAATCGAAGATTACCGCATTGACAAGCTGAAACCGCCAGGCAGTGAAAAAGTCAACTATGAGGTTTGGGTCGAATTTAATAAACCTGAAGCAAACATAAGCAGAAAAGGAGAAGGAGAAGTGTAAGATAATGAGTAGAATGCAAAATCAAAATCGGTCGAAAAGAGGTTTTACCCTAATCGAGCTATTAGTGGTTATTGCTATTATCGCTTTATTGATGGGGATATTGTTACCTGCCTTGTATAAAGTGCGATTTAGAGCCAATGAAACATCCTGTCTCAGTAACCTACGGCAGGTAAATATTGCCTTAATCATGTACGCCAACGATGACCGCCAGAACCGTTATCCTCTGGAGCCGACCGAGCACAATCCTCACCGCAGGTTGCTGGCAAAGCTCAATGCATATAAAGATGACAGCTTAATAAAAGCTTTCTATTGTCCACAAGCCAAATTCATGGAGCAGTTTGCGAATGATCCGGATGGGGGCGTACCTATCGGAGGTATTGATTCAGTAATTGATACTTCGCACAACCGTTATATGGGTAATATTACATACATTTACTGGAGTTTCCGCGCCAACAAACAGGAGCCGGATGGAAAGACATGGCGCGATCCTACCTATTACCTACCGCGGCAATTAACGTTGCATGGTATGGAGGCCCATCGTGATTGGCTTGGCACAACAAGCAAGAGTAAAATTCAGGATGAGCGATATCGTCAGTGCAGTAATGCGAGTCCGGCGGAGATTTGGGTGGTATGCGACTTCTTTCGTAAGCAAGGCATCTTCCCGCATGGCCGCAAGCCGGGACAAACAGAAGGCGGTGTCAATGTGAACTTCCTGGACGGTCATGTCGGCCGAGTTTACAAAAGACCAAGGGACACCTACCGCTGAATATGAAATTGAAGTTTTGCAAAATTGAGGTTAGGCATATATTATTTAAGAAAATCATCTTTTTCGATTTTCTTAAATAATTAGTTAACTTCTTGTTAGGCAACAGCTTACTGTTTGAAAAGAAAAAATCAAAAGACAATTTTTTCTTTTCAAAGTATGCCTAACCTCGATTTTGCAAAAGTCTTGTAAGAAAAACGTATATCGAGCTCACTATGCGTTTCGTGCGATGCGAGAATATCTTTTCCGGCGAGGTGGTGGGCAAAGGCACCCAGAGTTCAGACACCCAAGTAAAGCTTGGCAATATTCAGTTGCAAATACCAAGCCAACACACATAATTTTGAGAGGGAGATTAGGCAAATGCGAAGAAAACATGTTTGTCCGCCCCAAACAGTCTCATTTCTGCTGCTAATCGGCATATTTTGTACGGTGGCTGTGGTTGGCTGCAGCAAGAAAGAAACAGAGGATAAACCCAAGGAATTGGTAATTTTGTGTGGCAGCTCATTCCCCAAACCGACCGAACAGTTGTGTTCGGAGTTCACCGCCCAAACAGGTATTGAAGTTACTACAACGGTTGCAGGCAGTGAGGACTTTTTGCCTTTGGTTAAGGCCGGCCGAGAGGGGGATATACTTATTACCCACGACCCGTACCTTGATTATGTTACCGATGCAGACGCCCTGTTAGATTATGTCCACGTCGGCTTTGTGGCCCCGGTACTGGCGGTACAGAGAGGTAATCCAAAAGGCCTAACAAGCATAGAAGACCTGACCCGGCCCGGTTTGAAAGTGGCACTGAGCAATCCTGAATACTCCACATGCGGCGAAATGGTTTTTCAGCTTCTGGAAAAAAAGGGCATAAGAGACGCGGTAATGAAAAACGTCGAAAACCGCTTAACCAAAGGACATCACAACCTCGGAAACTTTCTTAAAACCCAGGCAGTTGATGCAGTCATTATGTGGAACGGTGTGGCCCATACATTCCGTGACAGTCTGGACGTTGTTCGGACACCTTATGAATACGATGAGGAAGTCCGCGTGCATTTTATTGGATTGAACTATTCCGAACAGCCGCAATCACTCAAACAATTCATTGAATTTACCCGAATCAGAGGTCCCGAGATTTTCGCTGAGTATGGCTACGTGAAATAACTTCTCTGGAGAACAAAGTGAAAAAGGTTACGATAATTGTAATTGTTGCTATGGGCGTGCTGCTTTGTGGATGTAAAGCCAAACAGAAAGAATTGCTGCTCTATTGCGGGGCCGGCATTCGCCCGCCTGTGGAGGAATTAGTTGAAACCTTCAGACAAGAATATGATGTGAAAATCGTTACAGATTATGCCGGCAGCGAGGTACTTATATCCAAAGTAAAGATAACCCACCGCGGTGACTTTTACATGCCCGGCGATAAACACTATGTTGACTTGGCCGTTCAGGAAGGAATGATACTTTCGCAACAATCTGTCTGCTACTTCGTACCGACCATTTTGGTACAAAAAGGCAATCCGAAAAACATCCGCGGTTTGGAGGATTTACTCAAGACCGGTGTAAAGTTAGGCCTTGGCGATGGGAAAGCCTGCGCAATCGGCAGAAAGTGCAAAAAAATATTCGCCAAAAACAACGTTCCCTGGACAGAAGTTGAAAAGAACCTTAAATTCCAGTCTCTGACGGTCAATGAGTTGGGAATGCAAATACAGGCTAAAGCTCTCGACGCAGTTATCGTTTGGGATGCCATAGCCCGATATTACAGCGAGTATGGTGAGGGAATCCCTATCCCTGCTGAAAAAAACGTGATTTCCACTGTAGATATAGGTGTGCTTAAATTTACCCAAAATAGAGAGCTGGCTGAAAAGTTTGTAGAATTCGCCACTTCCAACAGGGGACAAGATGTTTTCAAAAAACACCTTTACAGAGTCGAGCCTCCTCAATAGAATATTTGTTTTCTTTTGAGGAATGAGACTATTGGTCTGTAACACGATAGCTTTAAACACTCCGGTAAGAGGTTGGCGTGACCGAGTCTTTTCAGCGGCGGCATTTTTATTCGTGTCTGTCTTTATCATATTTGTCCTGACGCTGATTGTTACGGATGTTTTTTACGTTGATAAAAAAGCTGTCGCAACGGTCCTGACCTCCAAATTTATCCGTCACGCCCTGTGGATGAGTATCTGGACGAGCTTTGCCACGACCTTGGTAGCGCTGCTTTTTGCAGTTCCTATGGGATATGCTCTGAGCCGCTTCCGGTTTCCCGGTTACATCCTGGCTGATGCCATTGTGGATTTGCCCATAGTATTTCCCCCGCTGGTGGCGGGTCTGACGATGTTGGTGTTTTTCTCACAAACAACCCTCGGCCGATGGATACAGGAAGATCTGGGTATTGAGTTTGTTTTTCAGCCCAAAGGCATCGTTCTATGCCAGTTTTTTGTATCCGCAAGTTTTGCTATCCGTTCGGCCAAGACCGCCTTCGACGATGTTGATCGGCGTTACGAGAATGTAGCCCTGACCTTAGGCTGTACCCAATGGGGCAGTTTTCGCCGTGTTTGTCTGCCGTTGGCCCGGAACGGCATTATCGCAGGCGGTATTTTAACCTGGGCCCGTGCTTTTGGGCTTTTCGGACCGTTGATGATTTTTGTCGGCTCTTTCAGAGGCCGAACCGAAGTTTTAAGCACTACCATATTTCTCGAACAATCAGTCGGCAATCTTGAAGTAGCGCTGGCAATAGCACTGCTGCTTATCTTTGTAGCCTTGATTGCGGTAACAGGTATCCGCCTTGTTGGCGGTTCGGCCCTGGTGAAATTATGATTCGCGCCGAAGAAATTTCTTTTCATATTGGCACGTTCAAGTTGCAGCGATTGAGCCTCAACATAGCAAAGGGAGAATACTTTATCCTGTTAGGGCCGCCGGGCTCGGGTAAAACAATCTTTATGGAATGCCTTTGCGGTCTTAAAAGAATTGATTCGGGACGAATATACATCGATGGACGCCAGGTTACCAACCTCGAACCTCGTACTCGAGGTATCGGATATTTGCCGCAGGATTACGCCCTTTTTCCTCATCTTTCCGTCGAGCAAAACATCACCTTTGGCTTACGTGTCCGCGGTTATCAAAACAAACAGACAAAAGCAAAAGTTGCCGAGGCGGCAGAGCTGCTTGATATCCAACGGTTGCTCTCCCGCAGAATCCACGGTCTCAGTGGCGGTGAAAAGCAACGAGTAGCTTTGGCGAGGGCACTGGTCCTAAAGCCAAAAATTTTACTTTTAGATGAGCCTGTGAGCGCCTTGGATGAGGTAACACGGCAGGAGGTCTGCGCACAACTGCTGGAGATTCAACGCAGGCTCGGCCTGACTACCATCCACGTCAGCCATAATCTGGAAGAAGCATTTTCCGTAGCTGACCGTGCTGCCATTTTGAAAGATGGTACTCTCCTGCAAGTCGGCACTCTGGATGAGCTGCTGGACAAGCCCAACAGCAAGTTCGTCGTCCGCTTTATGCGACGCGAAAAAAATCTTCCGTATAGAAGTAATACCAATAACAAAAAGTAAGTGCTTACAACAGTTACAATCGGGCTTACTGAATTAGTTGCCCATCAACCATCTGCAAAGTTCGGGTGGCGTGTTTGGCTGCTCTGACATCGTGAGTAACAAGCAGCACACATCCACCCTCAGCGACATACTGACTGAGATAGCCGAATACTACATCACTATTACTTTCGTCTAGATTTCCCGTTGGTTCGTCGGCTAATATAATTTTCGGTTTATTCAAGAGGGCACGCGCCAGGGCCGTACGCTGCCTCTGGCCGGTGCTGAGCTGGGCCGGCACATGGCCGGCACGGTCATCCAGCCCGAAACGACTTACGAGCTCTTTCGCTCTCTGGTCGGATTCTTTGGCCGGCAGGGCCAGCGAAGGGGCCAAGATATTCTGCCGTACCGTTAAGTATGGAATCAGGTGGAACTGCTGAAATACGAATCCAATCATTCGTGCCCGCATTTCGCTTCGCATCTCAGGACCCAACGCATAGATGTCATTACCATCCAGGCTGATCTGACCAGCGTTAGGTCTTAAAAGACCACCGGCGGTCAACAGCAGTGTAGTCTTTCCACAACCGCTCGGACCGCGTACTGCTAACAATTCACCCGGCGAGACGGATAAGGAAACTCCATCGAGAGCCGTTACTTTGCCTTGGGGGCCATCAAAACTCTTAGTAATATTTTTGAACTTAAGCATTTTTTCCACCGCAAGGTGTCCTTTGGAGTATCTCGTATCTAGCTTTACTTTTCACGCAGCGCTTCAGCCGGGTCCTGTCGAATTGCGACCATAGTCGGAAGCCACCCGGATATAACAGTTAACACCGGCGCTGTAACCAGGGCCAGCAAGAACAGGACAGGATCAAGCAGTTTGCCAGCAGCAATTCCTTCTATATTCCCCTCCAGTGTAAGCCCAAGCCACCTGCCAAAACCAAAACCGACAAAAATCCCAAATGCCCCTCCAAGCAGTCCCATTATCAAATACTTAGAAAGAAACAAAAACATAATTTGTCTTGCTTGAAAACCTATCGCTCTTTGGATTCCAATTTCAGTCTTACGGTCGCGGACATTGTTAAATGCCAGTAGTCCGACCCACACAGCGCAGGCCACTATAATTAGGGGGACCAGCACCGCCGCGAAAAATTCACGTTCAGAGCGCATCTCAGTCCTGTGCCGCCTCTCTCTCTCAACTGCTGCCTTTGCTTCCTGACCCACTTTTATTCTGGACTCGGCTCTGGCAAGGGCCTTGGTTCCCTGCTCAATAACCTGTGTGTTCGGAAGAATCTGCTCTATCTCCTTTCGAATCTTCCCCAGCAAATCCTCTGCTCCCTGGCAAATACATTCGAGAGCCAGAATCGCATTGATGAGACCTTCTTTGTCGAGAAGCTCCTGCGCCTGGCGTAAATAAATCCATGCTGTAAAATCATCTTCGCTGCCACGTTCTTCGTAGCACCTGTGAACGGTGAATTCTCTGCCAAGAAGCTTGACCTTGTTACCAACTTCCAGCCCGAGACTCTGGTGTAGTCCGTAGCCGAGCACTATAGTTCCCAAGGGTACCGGTTGAACAAGCGGATTCCTCGGACTTTTGTTAAGGTTCGGGATTTCACCTCGCGTCCCAACCAGAGTAATCGTGCGTTTTTTTTCCGGCCATTTTATTCTTTGCTGCAGGGTAGGTAAAAAATGACGAACCAAAATAGTTCCCGAATTCGCCAACCGGGTAACATATTCTTCCGGCATATATTCTGAAGGGTAACCTTTGATATGCAAGTCTCGAATACTCTGTTGTTTTGGAAGAATCAAAAGGTTAAATTTCAGTTTCAATGTTGCTTTTCGCATTTCATCTTTCAAAATCGCCATTTTTTTCTCGGTTTCTTCTTCTTTCTCAGTCAAGATTTTCTGAGTTTGAAGGTCATGTACCTTCAGCGACGTCAGCGCTGAGGTCAGCGAACCAATGGCAACAATAACAGCGAAAATTCCTAATGCAAAACTTCGCCAACGGTGTAGAATTTCCTTTACCAGTATGTGCCAAATTTTCATGGCCGTCTTCTTTCAAAAAACTCGACCAATTCCCAGCTCGCCGTGCTGGCGCACCGTCGCAGCAGGTCAGGTCGATTATTCTTCCCGCAAAGTTTCAGCAGGGTCCAGCCTGGCAGCAAGTATCGCAGGGACGCAACTGGCAATTACTGTGATTGCCACCGCCACAAATACTGCAAGCCCAAGCAGGTTTAAATTAAACATCCAATCATAGCTGCTTTCAGCAATCGGCCCTGCCCAATTGCTGCAAAGAAAGCCCCCGGCCAGAGACCCCAGAATCCCTCCGACAACGCCTATAACAATAGCTCTCGAGAGAAAAATGTAAACTATCTGCCTGGAACGAAGACCCAGTGCGCGGAGTAAACCTATTTCCGTCCGCCGTCCTCGTACATTCCCAACCGCCAACAATGCAACCCACACGATGCATATCACCATCGCCAATGAAACCAGAACCTTAGCAAAACGCGTCCACGTTACTTTCAAATGAGCCATATTTTCTCTTTCCCTTTCAATAGCAGCCTTTCCTTCAGCCTCCACTTTAGTATAAGCGTGGGTCTTTGCAAGCACATCGGATGCTTTTTCAATCACCTGTGTATCCGGGAGTATGCTGGTAATCTCGGTCCTGACTTTTGGCAGGTTCGCCCAGGTGCTGCGGCATTCTAAAGCCAGAATTTCGTTTATTAATCCTTTTTTATCAAGCAGCTCTTGAGCTTCCCGTAAATTTATCCATACCGTCATATCGGCCTCTGTGCCCAGCTCTTTTTGGCACTTATGCACAACCAATTCCCTGCCCATAAACCTAATCCTGTCGCCAATGTCCAATCCAAGTCCTTGATGAACTTCGTTACCCAGTACGATTTTCCCCCGTGGAACTGCTTCGATAGATAATTCGTTGGCATCCACAGCAGGATTTACAGCTTTATCTGCTGTCCCCGCAAGGATAACCGCCCATTTTGTTTCGGGCCAATTCACCTTCTGACGCAGTCTTGGCACAAGATGTTCAATAGTAACAATCTCGGACTGCTCCAGCCGAGAAAGGTACTCCTCCGGCATATACTTAGCTCCATAATCATCAGCATACCAGTCGCTCAGGTTCTGCTCTTTGGGAAGAATAACAATGTTAAATCCAAGCTTTTGCATCGCTTTCTTAACGTCATCTTCCAGAACCCGCATCTTTTCCTGAGTCTCAACTCTTTTTTGTTCGAGGATTGTGTGCGTCCGCGCATCATGTAATTTCACCAGTGTCAGCGAACCGGCAAGGCACCCCACAGCCACCGCAACAGATAATAATCCTAAACCAAAAGTGAGCTTGCGGTGAAGAATCTCTTTAACTACCAAACGTGAAATGGTCATTATAATTACTAATTGCTTAAACCGTACGTCAACTTCATAACCGCGATTGCTGCAAATCTAATACTCCCGCCGGTTACTATCATCCAAATCATCATAGCTGTCCCTTTCTGCGTGGGCTGATAGCCATAGTTCCTAAAACAACTACCAGCAGAATGACCCCAAGCACAATCCCGGTTGCTCCCATAACGCCTAATCCAAGAAGTTTTCGCTTTTTGACTTCGACCGCCAGGGCCTGCTCGTAGTCGGCAGGGGCAGGGGAAGTGTTCGGCTCCAGAACCTCTAGCTTCGGAGCACTTTCAATTTCTGTGTCTTCTGTCTTCTGCCCTAAGTCATCTGTCGCGAGATTTGCGTCAGCCGGCGCTTCAGGCGTTACACCAGTCAGTTCTACTTGTGAGTAGTATGACTCATAGAATTCCTCGTAGAACTTCATCGCGGCTGCGTCCCAGTTTGCGGCCATAAGTAAATCCACACCTGGGTTCATCATTTTGATTTCACAGCCGCAGGGTCCTACTAAAAAAGCGATGGTTTCTCGAATATTATCTGCCGTAATACCCTCCCCAATGAGTGCAAAAAGGACCCGACCTCGCCCAAATACGGGAAACATTACAGGCTCATCCGAATACTCGTCGAGGTCCGGCTCGCTGTTCAACAACAAGGTCAGAAGCATACGCTCATTGGGGTCTGAGCGTGAAACAGGTAAAATCGAAAATGAATACGTTACTTCGGGCACCCCCAACTCATCAGGCATAGACTCGGCCATTTCTTTTAGTTCCAGAGTCGCCGTTTCCAGTTCCTGTTCGAGCAGTTGAAGAGCTGCTTTATCCTTGCCGGCGTTACCCGATTCAAGAAAAATCCATACCGCTGTTTGGCCTTCAATCAAACGCTCAGCCAACTTTTGACGCACCGGGGACTGAAGCAATGCTGCCACCGTTGAGGGCGTGAACTGGCCCTGCCAAACGGGGGGTGTCCGACCTCTTTGCCAGGGATACCAGAGAGCAAGAACCGGTAGTGTCTCCGGGAGCTTTTCGCTCATCAACAAACTCTTCACCTTCTCGTCCGGGAATGAGGCAATGTCCACTTCCAAAATACGTAAATTCAGGAAGGCCTCTGTCTCGGAGTCTTCCTGTCGCAGTTCATTCAGGAGCTGCTTTTGGTCCTCATTCAACTGGCCTCGATAGAATAATACGGCCTCATAATAATCCGCCGGCCATCTTTCCAAAGCGTATCGGAAAACCGGCACCGAACAGGCAAACACCGACCATGGTGGCAGAATGAAAAAAGTTATCAGTATTATTATGGTGCGCTGTCGTTTCATATTTTTGGACTCCACTATTTATTTCCTGCAAAACACAATATTCTACCATTTTTAGTCGCAAGATACAAGCGATTATTTGCCGCGGCCATGCCGTCGAAAACGGGCTGCGCATCAAGGTCGTATTCAGCCAGTTTTTTGCCGTTCTCCGGCGAGACGACACACAGCAGAGCGCCCTTGTTTGCCTCAAGGGCTGCGAGAGCGTCGGTCTTCTCAGTGCCGGCCAGGAACAGTGTTTTACCCGCGAGGACCATCGCCCGGACGACAAGCGGGGTCTGCTCGGACCAGTAATACTTGACCGTGGATTTAGTGGGGGCCTTGCCCCGGCGTTGCTGCTTCTTATCCGTGGGCTTGTCAACACTCAGTGGCCGGCGGCTGGCGGCGAAAAGGCGAAATTGCGTTTTGCCCAGGCCTATGTGGCTGCCATGCGTGCCATACTGGTTGCGCCCGAATCCATAGATATTAGAGGCACCGAATACAAGCAGCCTGCCGGACGGTACGACGTTGCCGACAGTCGGCCATCCGCCATAGCCGCTGGCCATCCTTGTTCCGATGATCCAATACGTCCGGTGCCACCAGGAATCGTCGAGGAAGCCTACAGAGCTATACAGGTGCGGCACACTTTGTTCCTGCTCAATGCCGTTCCGGTCGAATCTCTTGTGGCGCATATAAACGGACACACCGTCACCTGAAAGAACATCCGGAAGCGCCCCCGGCATATTTGTGCCCCGGATTATCCCTTTGAACTCTTCTCCGGTCTTCGGGTCGCGACTGTCAATGCGCGTTTCCGAAAGCTTTTTGCCGGTCTTCGGGTCAAGTCGATACAGGTAGATGCCGCCATCTAAGTAGGACGACCTTCCCGCGGCGAAATATGCGACATCGTCCTGCACAAGCACGTTGCCATGGACGGGCCAGACTGATTCCAATTGTCCGTATGCCACCACGCGCCGGTCTTCGGGTGCGGCTCGAAAACGCCAGATGAGCTTGCCATCCGAGGCGGTAAGACAATAGACCCAGCCGTTAGCCGAGCCGAAAAGTGCCAGTCCTTTATAGATTGTGGGCGGTGAATCCACTCGGCCCCCAGCCGTGTAACTCCAAAGCTTTTCACCGTTATTTGCATCGAGGGCGTGGACAATATGCGTATCCACCGATGCTACAAAAACTTTCCCATCCGAAACTACGGGGCTGGTGAGCCTGCCTCCGGGCTGCGCTTGCCAAGCACGTTTCAGAGCCACCGGAACAGTCGATGTTGTGCAGCCACTGCGGGCCGCATCGTGGCGGTACGTCGGCCAATCATTTGGATTTTCGGTTTTCGGTTTTCGGTTTTCGATTTGTTTGTACGCAGGACCACGCTCAAGCCTTACTCGGGACTTTGGACGTTGGACCTTTGAGTTTCTGGACGGGGCCAGCGCATTAAATCCGTTGAGCTTGGCCGTGATAAAACAGGCACAGGAATGAGACGGCGCGTAGAGAAGCCCGTTACACGGCATAATCCCGTACTGACAGCCACCGCGAACCCAATGATTTGGAACAGCATTTCCGGATGTAAGCTCGATGAATTCCACGCCTGCTCTGCCGAGCAGAAGATACTGGTTGGTCGCCTTGTTCCTGTAGCAGCGATGATGCCCCATTCCGGGTGTGAAGAACTCGGCGTCCGGCGGGCGTTGTTTCCTGATTTCGCCCGTTTTCAGATCACGCGCCGCAGTGACGCCCGGGTCCCGTGCACGCACGAGGTCTCCCGTCCAGACCAGTCCACCGGTTACAAGAACATCCACCGGGGCATTATAGGTTTCACGGCACGGGCAGCTCCATAACCTCTTGCCGGTCTTTGCCGAAAATGCAATCATCTCCCCGACAGGTGCGTCACCACCCTTGCTGTTTACCAGCCATTGGATTTTTCTCGGCCCTGCCGGCTCATTCTGGTCTTGGGCAGAGACAGCACGGTCGGCGGACAACACAATATCATCGTGGACCACAAGCGTGGGGGTTGACCACCCTAAGCGGTTGGGGCTTATAGGCCGGGGGGCACGCCAAAGCTCACTGCCGGATTTCGTGTCCAGGCAGATTACGTCGTCGGCGTTCTGGAAGAATACGCGACCGTCAGCAACTGCAAGAGTCAAAGGCATCAGTTCAGCCGTGTCGCTGTCGGACTTTTTCCATAGAACGTCGCCTGTCTTGCTCTTTATCGCCAGGATGCGTTTGCTTTGTACTGTCCCGGCGTATATAGGCCACCAGCTCCACTGCCCCAGTTGCTTGCCGGCATCACCATACCGTAGAGTTTTCTGTTTGGCCGGGTTCCCAACCACGAGGAAGAGCACTCCGTCGTGATACACTATCTCGAGCGTACCTTCGGTTTGGTCATAGGTCTTGATGGTCTTGCCTGTCGCTGCATCGAGAACGGTCGTCGGCTTGCCGTAATCGAGGGTAACATACACGCGGTCGTCGATGGCAACCAGCCTTCGTGGCAGCTCAGCGGGGCCGCTGCGAAAGCCCCTTAGATGTCCCTCCCATGACCCGACCGGCCGCTTCCACAAAATCACGCCATTGAACGCGTCCCGCGCCACGAGGAACCACTTAGCCGGCAGTGCCACCGAAGCGACCGGCCCCTCGTCTGCGATGTAGAAGATGCGCCCGCCGGATGAGACGACTGCGCTGATACTGGCCAGATGGTCGTGACTTCTGGCCCATTTCGGCCCGCCGACCCACTGGACGTGATGCGGCAGCCCTACGACCGAATCGTTGGCAACGGCGTTGTTACTCGCATCGTGGAGGAAGTGTGTCCACTCGTCAATGTTTTTGGGACGCGGCTTGACCGTCTTTCTCCACCCGCCGTTCTTCCTGAGGTAAGCCACGCCGTTGGGGCACAGTGCTCGCATCACCTCATCCATAGAGACCTTACCGAGGTTCTCAACCACAATAAGGTTGACGAGATTGTCGGTGTAAGGCAGGCGTTCACCTGCAAACTGTTCGGCTGTTACCTTGCCGTACAGATTCAGGGAGCGGATGTGCTCGCGGGCCTTTTCGACGTTTTTTGCATCCGCGTCCAGGCCGTGGACGAGATAACTGTCATTTGCTCGCAGCGCGGCAGTCAGCTTCCCATCCCCGCAGCCGATGTGAACGACCAGCCCGCCATTAACGGATGTAGCCTTTAGAATCTGATGTGCCTGCCCGGCTATGGCTTCAGCCTTCGCCGAGACAAGCATCTGCGGCTGGCCCGCACTGCCGAGACGGTTGCCCAGCAGCAATACCAGCACCACAGTAAATATCCACAAAGCACTATTTGGCGATTTCATAAGAGCCTCCTTTTGTTCACTGTTTTTAAGACTTTCGCAAAATCGAGGTTAGGCATAACTATATCACTATTTTTCACCCATACACACCACCATGCCGTCGATAGTCGCGAAGTATAATCGCCCGTTGGCGGCGGCCATACCATCGAAAACAGGGGGCGAATCGAGCTTATATTCGGCCAGTTTTTCCCCGTCCGAGGCAGAAACGACCAACAGCAAAGCACCATTTTGCCCTTCAAGGGTGGCGCTCTGTTTGTCGAGTTTGGCCAGGACCACTTCGTCGTTGGGATTGTAGAATGCTTCTTCCTCGTCAACCACATCCGGTGGGCCGGCAATGAAGAGCGCCTTGTCCGCCAGAACCATAGCCCGAACATGAAGCGGGGGCTCCTCATCCAACCAATTGAAACTGACCGCAGAACGGTCCGACAGCGGGAAACTCTTGCGAACTCCCCTGTCAGCAACGGAAGAGTTTCTCTTTTTGGAGCTGGCATTCATTCGGCGTTCAGCCGCCACCACTCGCTGAATTGATTCGGCCTCGATTTGCTTGTCGGCGGCATAAAGCTGATATTCCAATACGGATGATTGACACAGATACTCGGGCTTGCGCCCGAAGCTATAGACAGAGGACTCGTCACAAACCATAATCCGCCCGGACGGCACATAACGTCCGGCACGGGGCCATCCGCCCCAGCCCGAAGAGACACTTTTGCCAAACATCCAGTAGGACCGGTGGAACCAGGAGTCGTCCAGAAAACCGATTGTGCAGAACAGATGCACGCCCTCGCCGGTCTGCTCAGCGGCGTCCACCGGGGCAATTTGCTGACGAGTACCCTGCAGGTCGAATCGCTGGGAGCGCATATACACATATTGGCCGTCACTTGACAAAACGTCCGTCAGTGCCACCGGCATATTCAGGCCTTTGACGTACACCTGCAGATTCTCGCCTGTCTCCGGGTCGCGGTCGTCGAGAATGTTCTCAGATAGTTTTTGCCCTGTTTTCGGGTCAAGGCGTAAGAAGCGTATGCCTCCGTCCAGAAACATTGACCTTCCCGCAACGCAGTACAAGACATCGTCCTGGACGAGCACACTGCCGTGGACGGGCCAGACTGATTCCAATTGTTCAAACGCCGTCAATCTCAGGTCCTTGGGTGCCGCGCGGAAACGCCAGACAAGCGCACCGTCGGAGGCGGCAAGACAATAAACCCAGCCGTCGGCTGAGCCGAATAGGACCCTGCCCTGATAGATTGTAGGTGGCGAGTCAACCCTACCTCCAGTCGTGTAGCTCCAGAGTATATTCCCTGAGCTTTCATCGAGGGCATATACCGTGTGGGTGTCGATGGACGCCACGAAAAGCTTGCCATCGGCAACCACTACGCTGCTGAGTTTGCCGCCCAAATCCCTCTGCCACGAGCGTTTCAACTCGGCGGGGACGGATGTTTTTGTAAAACCGCTGCGCGCCGAATCGTAGCGATAGGTGGGCCAATCATTTGGATTTTCGATCGTCGATTGTCGATTACCGATTGTCCCGTATGCGGGGCCGCGCTCAAGTCTGTCGTCATCGGATACAGTGCCAGAGACCTTACGAGCAGCAGATTCCGGTGCCAAAGCATTGAATCCGTACAGCTTCGACTCAATGTAGCAGGCACAGGGATGTTGTGGCGCGTAAACCAGCCCGTTAGAAGGCATAATACCGTAAAGGCAGGCGCCTCGCACCCAGTGATTTGTGGTCCAGTGTTCCGAGTCCGGGTCAACGAATTCGATACCGGTTCTCGACGTTAGTATATACCGGTCAGTCGCTTTGCTGCGATGGCATCTATGGTGGAACCAATAAATGTCAATATCAGGTGGAAACTCTTTTTTGATTTGACCTGTGTGCAGGTCCACTCCCGTGAATATACCTGTGTCTTTTCCGTTTGCGATTGCTCCTGACCAGACCAGGCCGTCGATAACAATAAGGTCCTCCGGAGAATTATGCCCGGCCCGGGCCTGTTTGGCCGTCCATAACGTCTTGCCGGTTTGCGCCGAGAAAGCTGTCATGGCCCTGTTTCCACCTGAGAACAGGACGACATCCTCATACACGACGAGCGTCGGCGCGTAGCCGGTCAGAATGGGAGAGCGTCTGTCGGCTGGCTCCGAGTTCCACTTTTGGTCGCCATTTGTCCTGTCTAGGCACACAATGTTCTGGCCGTCATGGAAGTAAACGTATCCCGAGTCAGCAGCCAGAGTCAGCGGAGTTACACGTTGGGCTTTGTGCCACAGGACTTTCCCCGTGTCGGCCTGGACAGCCATTATTCTTCGCTCTTTTTCATCCCACGCCCAGTCGGCGTTTGCGCGTTCCTTCGGGTCCCAGATATACGTGGACTCCGGCCTGAAATCTTTCCACCTTACCGGAGAATCTGTAACCAGCAGGAACAGCAAGCCATCTGAAGCAATGACCTCCTCGGTTGTCTTAGTACCTTCATAGGTGCGGATAGTCCGGCCTGTCGCCGCATCAAGGACGGTCAGCGGGGCATCGAGTCCGAGCGTAACATAGACGCGGTCCCCTACAGCGACCAGTCGGCGAGGAAGCTGGGCAGGTCCGCTCTTGAGAGGCCACAGATGAGTATTCCACGACGAAATTGGCCGCTTCCACAAAATCGTGCCATTGAAAGCATCCCTGGCAATGAGAAACCACTTCGGCGGTAATTGAATGGAAGCCTTCGGCCCTTCATCGATGATGTAAAAGATTCGTCCGCCGGTTGATACGAGCGCGCTCACACTGGACATGTGGTCGTGATGCCGTGCCCATCTTGGGCTTCCGACCCATTGCAGATGGCGGGGCGGTCCGACAACCGAATCGTGTGCCACGGCATTGCCGCTTGCATCGTGCATGTAATGCGTCCATTCGTCTATCTCTTTGGGACGCGGCTTGACTGTCTTTGTCCACTTGCCATTGTTCTTGATGTAAGCGGTGCCGTTGGGGACCAAAACTCGCAGAACCTCATCCATCGGGACATCTATCTGCTGCTCCGAGACAACGAGGTTAACGAGGTTGTCGGTGTACGGCAGGCGATTACCTTTGAACTGTTCGACTGATACCTTGCCATAAAGCTTGAGCGACCGGATATGCTTACGGGCTTGCTCGACGTTCTTTGCATCGGCGTCCAGGCCGTGGACCAGGTAACTGTCATTCGCGCGCAGTGCGGCCGTGAGCTTTCCGTTCCCACATCCGAGGTGGACAACGAAACCACCCTTGACACCGCTGGCGTCTAAGATTTGCTGCGCTTGCTCAAGTTCCGAAGAAGAATCCTGTTCCGCGCAGCCGAGGTGAAGAATTACTGCCAACACCAATAACAGAACAATGCTTGTGCTAATCCACTCTATCTTTTTTCGTGCAGTCATAATGAGAGCTCCTTTGGGACCCCGCCCGTCGTGGCTCGGCCAAGCCGAGACAGGCAAGGCGGGAACCCTCTGTTTGGAAATATAATTTGCACTATCCTTATTACTAAAGAAATTCTTGCCTGCCAACGGCAGGTATTATAAAACCCAGCGTTGCTGGGGTCAACTGAATAATGTGGCTTTTTAGAACCGCTGCTACTCCACCTTGTTATAGAATTCAGCTTCCTGGTCGGAAAGCCTTTTCTGCTCAATCAAAGTGCGGATACGCTGCATATCAACATCCCTGGGTTGGCCTCCAGAAGGAGTTAAAGCAGCGGAATAATCACGGCCCATAGGAACGACCTGCAAGAACCTTCTTACAGAAACAGCAGATACAAATATTGCTGCTGCGAGGACATAAGGCACAAGCACCTGCGTTCGCTTGTGCTCTTTTACTTCTATTCTCTTGTGCACTTGTGAGCCGTAACGACACCTGTCACAATGTATGCAGTCCATTTGGTCTTTCGGCGTAAGGCCAAACTCACATCTGCCAAATCTTTTCGCCGGCAGGTATCGCTTTAGTATTGCGACATTGTTGAGCAGCGACAGAAAGGCCCCTGCCGGACACAAATACCGACACCAAAAGCGCCCATAGAAAACCGAGCCTATCAGCGCTGTTGCCACTATCAACAACATTGCCGAGCGAAAATTGAAAATTGAAAATTGAAAATTGAAAATCGAAATGAGGGGGTCTGCTGCCAACGTCGTTCTGTTTCTGGAAACAAAGAACACAAATATCAAAACAAGAAGGACAACGTATTTGATAAACCTTGCTGTTCGCATCTTTTCTGTCTGTATTGGTTTCTTGAATCTGTCGGGCAAAACGTAGCCGAGCAGTTCCTGGGCAGCACCAAAAGGGCAGATGTAGCCGCAATAAATATTGCCAAAGATTATTACCAAAAACGGTACTCCTATGACTAATAAAAAAGCACCCGTTAATCTTAAAGCAGGCATGTGCACAGACAGCAAGGTTGCTATTTGTTCACTGGAATACTGGGCGTTCAAAACGATACCGCCAAGCACAAGATTAAACAAGAGCACGACCAATCTGCTCCAAAATCCGCCCCGGTAGATTACAATCAGGGCCAGAATAAAAGCACTAATCAAATATATGGCATGGTTGTCCGGCAGATATGCCGCTCGGTGAGTTATTTCTTTGGGTCTTGCTTCAACAGCGCGGCCAAGAATCTGCGTGGCGAATCTGCGACCTGATGTTTGAAGTGCTGAGAGAATAGCTTCAGAACTTACCGTAGCGCCGGTTACAGTGTGAACACCAGTAAAAGGCCCAGGCTGAAATAGCCGGCGGCCATTCAAAGAGTCACGCCATTTGCTAAGAAGCTCCAGGTACGCCGGTGTTTCGTTCGACCTTATTATATGGAAGTTAATCAATTTGCCGCCGGGGTCGTCCACATAAATGGCGAGATTCAACCTACCACCAAAACCACGAACATCGGGTGCCAGGTCCTCAGAGCTGAAGATATACCCGGCTAATTTATCGTTGGCGTCCGAAACCCTGAAATAATTGATTTTGCGAGCACTATCGCTAAGGACCGTTGATTCCTGTTCAAGATGCAATTCGCCGGCAAGTCCGCCTATGAGGGCGGATGCCGAATGCTGCGGCAGTGACGGCCTAAGACGTGCACCAGCTTCAGCGAGCAGGTTCGAGCAAAGGACGATAGATACCCCAACGCCGAATAAGACGTAGCCGAGCTTGCGCCCAGCACCAAAAACGTCTGAGCGAAGCTCTTTTGGTGCTGGGTATATTCTCAGTAAGGCAGGTGGTACATTTGCCAGAATGAGCAGAATAAATCCAAGCAGCGCGAGCTGTGCCCCGAGTACCGGAACAAGTGCGAGACTCGTCAGCAACCCTCCCACTGAGGCGCCAATGTGGTCAGCGGTTTCGAGTTTGCTGCCGGCGCGGCCGGTCTCGAAAGCAGAATCAGCCAATTGTCTGGCAGCTATCGGAAAATAGCTGCCGGCGCATAAACCGCATAAAACAAATGCGGCCAGAAAGGTCAGGTGTGTTAATTCTTCGGCCGGCCAAAAAGCGATTATGCACAGGATTAACGAATGCACAAATATCACTGCAAATAACAGTATCTTCGGCTGAATTTTACTGTCGCTTGCCAATAGATTTCTGGTTACAGCGGCGCCGATGGTTAAGCCCACCATAAACATAGATGAAACAACACCAATGTACAGGTACAGCGAGCCGAAACGGGTTTGGTACAGGTACATCAGGACAATTACCACCCCGATAGCCACCCAGCCGGCTGAGAAAACCAGGAAGCTGCTGTCAAAGCCGGATTTATTACCCTGTTGAGCTGTTCTCAGGATATAAATAATTCGCAGCACCACAAAAACCAAGACAGGGACGACAAAAACCAACGGTCCTGCCAGAGCTAAGTGTTTGATAAGTTTCGTAACCGGCGCCCCCGATTGCTTCGCTGCCAGCAATAAACTGTACAGATGCGTCAGGGGCCTGGAATCGCGATTAATCAAAAGCACTTCAGGCAAATCCGCACCTGCGTAGTATTTTACAGCAGCAGCGGCACGGTCCGGTAGATAAACAGAAAGCAAAGCTTGTGGATCAAAAACACGGCTTGCTTGCTCTATGCTTGCAAAACGATCCCGTAAAATAGCAGGGTCACCGGTAGGCCCCTGCTCGTGGCCGGCAGGGGCAGATGCAATAAACCAGGTGTCCTCACCGGGCGTTATAACAAGCTGTGAGAAAACTTTCTCAAGAGTCAATTTAGTCGAAGCGCCGAGATTAATAAGCTCGGTGCCCATAATGTTCTCCCCCCCTGCTACGCGAACCTGGAATATACCATTTGGTTTCAAAGCTTCTTTAACCTGACGGTAAAATTCGAGAGTATAATATCGATTCAGGGCCGAGCTGGTTGCATCAGGTAAATTCAAAATTACTATGTCAAATAACCGTTTCTTCTCAGCGAGGGATAAGCGAATATCACCAGGTAAGCCATGTAATCGGTCATCAATAATTTTGAACTCCGAGGGTATAACTCTATCGACCTTCTGCACATATTCACTGTCGCAATGCGTCCAGCTTACCGTCTGAATCTGCGGCAAGCGCAGGAATTGCTGACACAGGCCCAGTCCTGAGCCGATGACCAAGACCTTCGTGGAATCAGGCTTTTGAGACAAACCAATAGCGGCTATTCGACCGGCGGTACTTTCATCGGGTAATGTTTCGATGGTGCTGCCTTCGCGCATAACTATCCACTGACTTTGATAAATACCATAGAGATATTCAGCCTGAGCTGTTCGGAAGGAACCGGTTAAAGAGTCGGCAGGAAGTAGTTTGGTCCATTTCACAACTCTTACATAGCGCATTAAGGTTTTATCAGCTTTTATGAAAAGACAAAGCAGGATACAAAGCGGAATCAAAAACATAAGCTGTGCTTTAACTTTGCCGGATTTTTTCAATGTGGGAATACTATGTTGTCCTGCCCTTGTAAACTGTGTTAAAGCTGCTGATAACGAAACGAAAAGTGCGAGTATAAAGAAAATCCTTGCCGAACTTATGCCAAGAGCTAAAAGGACGGTTACTCCCAGCCCGCCGAGGACACTTCCCGCTGCCTCAATAATGTAAACCTGTGAGACAGGGAGTTTTTGGTCTTTCTCGACCCATCGGCAGGCAGTGGGAAACAACATTCCCGTGATGATACTGACCGGCGCATTTATGATTATTGATACAATCAGAATGGCCCAAACGGACCACAGCGCATATGATTCTATGCCCACAAGCTCGCGGGCCTGGATGATTAATATCAATTGAAGAATAAAGGCAGGCAGATAACTCAAAAACAAAAACTCTATGTTTTTAAGTAATTTTTCGGCGATAATTTGCGCTCTATAAACAACTATTGCTCCCAGGCCCACCCATAGAAACCATGAAGCAAAGAAAATGCCAACACTTATATCGTTGCCTTCGAAGGTAGTTATAAACTCGCGAAAAAGTAAGGCCTGGGCGGCGATAGTAAACAGACCGTAACTGAATATCAGCAAATTACGTGCAAATTTCATTTTTCACTTTCACCAAAAACAACTGCCTGGAAGACCAGAAAGCTCGCACCTTCCTTCCAGGCATCAGCAGGTAACTGAGCTTTCAAAGACAATTGCGTGAGCATCTGATTAACATCCCAACCCTGTTCCGGCGCAACCTGCGGCAAAAACACGGCGGAACGACCGTCCTTGCTCAATACGACGCCGTCTATGCCGATCCGGATGTCATTCGCCGGGGCAACAGGTTCAGGCGCCGTAAGCGCGGAGATTTCGATTGTAATATCGTTGCATTCCTCTTTTGTTACCGGCAGAAAACGCCTGTCATTAACGCAGGCGTTAATCGCGTTTCGAATGACCGACTTGTACAAAGGCCGCTGTGGGAAGATATCACCTATGCAGCCTCTGAGCTGGGAATGTTTCTTGAGCGTTACAAACGCCGCGCGGGGACATCTGGTTGCATCGCTGATTGTAAAGCCCAGCTCAGATGCTTGTGGAACTCTTCGATTCCGTAAGGCATAAACTATTGTTTTGCGTGCTAAAGTCAAAAGCTGCTTCTTATCATCCTCTGTTAATTCCAATTCGGGGTTATTGGCCTGCGGTTTAATCTCCGGATTGTTTTGCCACGAACCTGAAAAGGCAATCGAGAGGTAACTGACGGAGCTGGTAAAGTCATTAGTTAACTCGCCGGAGGTTGCATATTTTATCAATTCGGCCTTTGCCGGCTCTTTTAACATCGAAAGCAATATGGCAATAGGAACATAGCCACATATCGTCGCACCGGTGTTGTATTTATATTTTAGGAAACCTTGAGCATCCAATCCGGCTATATGCTTATAAGCCCCCATATCAAGCTCTTTTATTTGCTCAGGTATGTTTTCCTTGAAAGGTGCGTAGCCAAAGTTCGATCCGAAATGTACAAAATCCGAACTTATAATTATCAGTGTTTCGGCGTCAATCAAACTTCTCAGAATGCTACCGGCTTTGTCGATTGTTTGTAACGAGCAACTGCCGGCCACAATCGGCACGAGCTTAAAGTCCTTTTGGCCGTACTGCAACAGCGGTATCTCAATCTGAACGCTGTGTTCGTTCTTGTGTGCCTGTGGTACGTTCTGAAACAGCGAATATTTCAGAAGTTTGTTTATGAACTCCACGTCCAGCGGTATTTGTCCCAGTGGTGTTTCGTAATGCGTTACCCTTGGTACACTCAGTATCTCTTCCAACGAGATACGGTGACTTGGACCAATAACAACGATTCGTTTATATTCCTTGTCGGTTGTTTTTAGCCCGCAAACCGCGGTTTGGCCTGAGAACTGGTATCCCGCGTGTGGCAAAATTAGAGCTATTACATCGTTTATCGGTTCGACCTGAGCTTCTTGAAAGAAACCTTCGATTTGCTCAGCTAAAGCTTCTGCATCGGCAGAATACCATGTGCCGGCAAGCGATGAACGGAGAACAATTTTCGGTAACTTTGAGATATATGCTTGCCATAAAAGTATGGAAGCAATACTTAGCGGTACAATCACCAAAGCCAGTAGAAACGTCCTCACGAGCCATTTTTTTAACTGCTTATCCATATCAACCGCTCCATTTGCTTTGTTTGGAAATATCTCGTAAGGGCTTTAAGGAACCAGGATATTTTTTAACTCTAATAGCCCGTACAAACTTTCGCGGCGTAGTATTTTTGGCCAACCATAAAACGCCGACGACAATAGCCGAACCTGCTTTTATTAATTTGCTAATAAATTTTCTGCGTGTCATTTCCAGACTCCATAAATCTCTTTTCCACAATCCGGGCAACAGCCATTCTTAAGCCGGTTCTTCAGGATAGTAAAACCGCTGCGATCAATGAGCAGAGCTTTGCAGCTTGGACAATACGTGTTCTCGCCTTGCTTGCTGCGAAGGTTTCCTATATATACATAATCGAGGCCCTCTGTGATTGCGATTTTTCGAGCCATTTCTAATGTGTTCAACGAAGTCGGCGGCAGATTACGCATTTTGTAGCGAGGATAAAATCCTGAAAAGTGCAGTGGTGTCTCGCCGCCCAGATTCACTTTAATCCAGCGGGCAAGTTCGCGTATTTGCTCAGGTTTATCGTTCAGCGTCGGAATAATCAGGTTCGTAACTTCAACGAGTATTCCGCTTGCCTTGGCCAGAACCATAGCATTCTGGACGGGCTTTAATGTCCCTGAGCAGACCCGCCGATAGAAATCCTCTGTCATCCCCTTCAAATCTATGTTCGCTGCATCGACGTATTTTAGCAGCTCTTTCCACGGCTGTTCATTTATATATCCGGCTGTTACAAGAACATTGCGTATGCCGGCACTTCGGGCCAACTTCGCAGTATCATAAGTATATTCATAATAAACAATCGGATCGGTGTAAGTATATGCCAGCGAAGGACAATTATTGCTCTTGGTTAGCGACACTAACCGTTCCGGCGGAACAAAATATGCGGATATGTTTTCGTCTTCCGGATTGGCTTGTGATATCTCCCAGTTCTGGCAGTTTTCGCAGTGGAGGTTACAGCCGACGGTTGCTATCGAGAGAATCGGTGTGCCCGGTAAAAAATGGTAAAGCGGCTTCTTTTCGATTGGGTCAATATTAATCGAGCATGGGTATCCATAAACTACCGTTCGCAGCACGCCGTCGATATTGATTCTCACCCGGCATTCGCCGCTTTGGCCCGGCTCAATCAAACACATTTTTGGACATAGTTCACACTGAACCTTCAATTTAAGCCTCAACTTTCCACCCAGCACCAAAAGAGCTTTGGCTCACGCCGTCTCTCGGAACCCAGCGTTGCTGTGGTGCTGGGTTGTTTATGCCTTGTAAACCTGCAACCCAGAAAACCCGCTCAAGTTATTTTCCGATGATTATAACAAATTTTCTACAGTTTATATACCCCAAAACATTGGTCGTTAAATCAAATAAATAGCAAGATATAAAACTGAACCAACGGGTGAGAGCAAACAACCCGAGAAATCGCGCATGGGTAAAAACATTGCCCAGAATAAAAAGTTCATATCGCGCAATTTAAACATTTACCCCGGATTTCCCATTTCGCTTTCGAGGATTGTAATGACCTGATACGCAAGTGAGATAATGCTCATAGTCCTTTTGATTAGTCAAAAAGACTACGTGCCTTATAAAACGAATCAATACACCACTTAAAACCAGATACCTAAAGCTGATATTGTGGGCTCTGTTTATCGTGTTTGTGATTTGGCTTATGTAAATAACGAGACATGAGTGGATTCAGCCCGCCTATTGATTAAGAATAATGAGATAGGAACCAGAGCGGAGGTGGAGGAAAGTTAAAAATGCAAAAGGCAAAAGGCAAAATTAAAGAAATTAATATGGTGGGGCAAGCCCCACCCTACAAAACTGCCGAGCAGAAATACAAGGTAATTCTTGCATCCGGCGATGTGTCAGAAGTTGCACGGTAAATCCCTTTAGCGTCCGAGAGAGTAATAAGGCGAGCGGTCGCTATGTTGTATTCTTCCAATTAGCTCCCTTTGTTTTTGTTTTAATACGACAGAGACAATCGTCAACTGTCATATACAGGACCGAGCCGTCGTTGCCCCAGGCGCAATTGGCTGTGCGTTTGCCGGTATGAATTCTGCCGAGAAGTTTACCCTCAGGTGTGATAATGTACACCCCTCCGGGACCAGTGGCGAATAGATTCCCGTGCTGGTCAACCTTTAAGCCGTCAGGAGAACCCGGATATTTCCTCATCAGACTCGCAAAGTTATATAAAACCTTTCCGCTTCTTAGAGTGCCGTCGGGTTTGAGAGGAAAAGCTTTTATGATTGGATTCTTAGAATCTGATTGTGCAACATAAAGGACCTTTTCTTCCGGAGAAAAAGCAATTCCATTTGGTCTTGTCATTTCCTTTGTAAGCAAAGTCAGCTTGCCGGAGGTAGAAAGGCGGTAAACGCCACAAAAATCAAGCTCGCGTCTGGGGTCCCTTTGGCCTTTCGGCAAACCATAAGGCGGGTCCGTGAAGTAAATATCACCGTCAGATTTGACGGCGGCATCATTTGGGCTGTTGAGGCGTCTGCCCATATAATTGTCAACGAGAGTTTTTTTGCCCCCGTCTTTTTCCAGTCTTGAAACACGCCGGTCGCCGTGCTCACAAAAGATGATGCGCCTCTGCAGGTCTAAAGTTAATCCGTTACTGCCGGGTTCACGGCCATAGTCGGTAACACCCGTATAACCCGATGGTTTCATAAACAAGCTAATGCCTTGTCCTTCCTTCCATTTCATCACGGAATTGCGTGGTATATCTGAGAACAGCAGATACCCGCCGGCATCCTGAACCCACACCGGCCCCTCGGACCATTCAAACCCTGATGCCAAAAGCTCAATCTTGGCATCGGGTACAATCATGTCATTGACGCGATTGTCAAACTTAACAACCTTGCCGATGGTGGAAAAGTTTGTTGATTCCTGCGAGATGATATTCGAAGAACAGGCCAGAACGATAATTATAATTGTCAGAGACAAAACTCTTGAGTTTGGTATTCTTTTCATATCAGTATCCCTTATTCAGGATTGCTATTTGTTTTGATTTACAAGTCGGTTGACGAAATCCCGCGGGTAGCAGAGCGTTCGATAGAGTGCCATTCGGCTGCCGTTTTTGTTCAGGTCGGTATTGTAAAACTCCCAGACCATTTCACCATCCTGTGTTACCTCGAAGAATCGTCCGGGGTCGGATTCAGCAACCAGGGTATTGCTATTTGGTAATCGCTGGTTCGAGCCCCTTGCCTGAGAGTAAAAGTGAGTAGGGGGCTCGGCCTTATATTCCCATAGGATTTTCTGGGTAACGGGATCAAGCTCCACAATTCGAGTATATCCCCTGACGCGAACCGATTTATTAGAGCCGTTGTCGTAAATCAGCAAGTGTCCGTTTGGAAGCATGGTTGGCATGTGCGGTCCGAGTAGTTCTCCTGGTCCCCATGCCCAAACAACTTTTCCCGTCTGCCTGTCTATGACTCCGATTGTATCGATATGTCGTCCGCAGAAGAGCAGATTACCGGCCTTGAAGCGGCGGTCCTTTTTAGCTGCGTGACTATTTGGCAGAACCTCTATCGTGTTGATATGAGGCCAGTCTGCGAACAGCGTTGATGGTGGGAGCTTCAGCGGTACATGCTGAGCAATATCCTCGGCGTGCTCCTCAAGTTTCCATTCCCAGACCACTTTATTTTTTGGTGTCAGCTCTACAAGGATATCACAGCTAAGTTTGCCGGACTTAGTCCATGGATTGGGCATAGTCCGCCGGGACACGACCAGCGTGTTGCCGTTGGATAAGCGAGCGAAATCGTGGTGGGCCCTTAGCTTGGCCTTCCAGAGGAGTTTGCTCTCCCAGTCCAGTTCCAGAATCATCACATCCTTAATAATCGCAACCAGATGTCCGTTGGGCAGCAGCTCAGCGTAGTGCCACGTATAGCCCTGGGGATACGACCACTGGTGAACTTCCCGTCCGTCTAAGTCGATGATGTGGGCCGCTTCAGTACCTCGGCTTGAATAGAGTCTATAACCGTCATAGCATTTGTCTCGTTTCAGGAGGGTTACTCCTGCCCGCTTTTTGGCCCTGGGTGGTACTTCGTCAGCCGCTGTGGGCATAGGATGCATCCACCAAACCAGTACCAATATACCCATACAGAAAGCTGCAACACGACCGGTCTTTCCTGCCAATGTTTTCTTGTTTAGTTTGTTCTTGTTCATAGCTTACCTTCTTCATTAAATTAGCGGCTTGTGTGTAATTCACATACGGATGCTACCTGCCCGAATTATAAACGAAATGTTTGACAAATGCAAGTTCGGGGCGAGAGTGACGATAAGCTGAAAAAGAAAAAGTGAGTTTTTGTCTTGCTTAGTAACTGAATTTTTGTTAGTAACGGCTGGTTTTCTCAGTAGTCTCTAAAATTTCTCATCCATTCCTGTCAAACCTCACATAAACGAAGGTTTGCTTGCTAACATCGGCTAACAGAACGTTCACAAAGCCTCCCTTTTTTCTGCGGATTCGACCGGAAGAAGCCGGCTTTTTAAAGCTCATTCTGACAGCAAATTCATAACCGGGTTAAGGGCTGCGAACTATTCAACCTTCCAAAGCTTGTTAAGCAGTTGATACATATTTGGGTCGTGCTGTTGTAATTCGGCGCGGACAAAAGGATAAAAATCATTGGTTCCGAAAAAAGCTTCGGTGCATTCGGCGAAATATTCCTGGTCATTATTGAGAGCGTAAGCACGTTTCGGCTTTCCCGCGATATGGAGAACGGATTCGTATTGCTTGCCCTCTACGGCTTTCTGATAGGCCTCGCTAATTTCGGTATTGTCGTAACCCAGAACACAGTGATGGTAGGAATGGGCCAGCTCGTGCAGCACCATCCAGGGTTGGCTGATAGTCCACTTGAGAAAATTCTCGGCATTGGCAAGCTCAACGCTGCGTGCCTTCTGGGGATTGAAGTCATTGTTACTCAGCCATTGTTTGCTGGGATGGTAGCACATACAGAGATGCCGTGGGGCCTTATACTCGACCCAAATAGGTACTCGGCGCAGCTCTTTTAGAGCCTCGTCAGGCACCACGCGAGTAATCTGGTATAACTGGAACTTCAACAACTTCAGCACATCTTCGGCAAGTTGAGGATGGCTGGATGATAACTCTTTATTAACGAGGACCTTCCAGCCTTGAACTTTCCGGACGGAGTAATCCGATGTCGGGGTGTATTTGCTGGAAGCGATACAAAAGATTAATAACACAGAGCAAATAAGCATAATTTTTTTCATCAGCAATAATCTCCTAAAATGCAGGTTTTCAAGCCGGTACTCTCCATAGCGGTTATTTTCTAATGCCTTGAAGCGGGTAGAGTATATATAAATCCTGCAATAACGGCAAGAATGATCCCCACAGAGTATAAGACACTCTACACGTGGGGACAGGCAATTGGGTTTGTTCGGGTTTGTTTTTTTGGAGCCTCCAATACGGTTTATTTTCATAATCCTTTTGTGAAAAAGCGTTTGCGCTCATTTTGGGCTTTACAGAAATTGGGTTTGAATTGGGTTTGTTTATTCGGACTGCGAAATCATCTTTTTTTCTGTAATCCTTTGTTATAAATGAGTTTATATTCATTTGGGCTTTTTGGAAATTGGGTTTGATTGGGTTTGAATTGGGTTTGTTT
>CAYQKF010000033.1:0-44179 GCA_964417935.1 uncultured Pirellulales bacterium | reverse complement strand
ACCTCTAACCTTCGGTTCCGTAGACCGACGCTCTATCCAATTGAGCTACAGGCGCCTCAATGTTTAACTTGTTGTAATATACTAACTTACTACACACGCTGTCAATGCCTTTTTAGATCCCAGACATTTGTTTTGGCAAATGGTTAATCTTCTTTTATCCAGCAATAGAGGACCGGCACGACTAACATTGTTAGGATTTCGATCGTCATTCCCCCAAAGGAAGGTATCGCCATCGGTACCATAATATCCGACCCTCGCCCCGTAGATGTAAGTACCGGAATCAGCGCCAATATAGTTGTTGCCGTTGTCATAAGACAAGGCCGAATTCTGCGCATCCCCGCCTCAATCACTATCTGACGGGTCTCGTCAACACTCGCAGGTGTTTTGTTCTGGAACGATTGCTTCAGATACGTACACATCACAACACCATCATCCGATGCAATCCCGAACAGTGCCAAAAACCCCACCCATATCGCCACGCTCAGATTGATAGGATGCACCTGAAAAAGCTCCCGCATATTGACCCCAAAGACACTGAAGTCAAGAAACCATGGCTGTCCGTAAAGCCATATCATCAAAAAACCACCCGCCCAGGCGACAAGTATTCCTGAAAAAACCAACATACCTGTTGCCACTGAACGAAATTGTAGATACAGAATTATGAAAATAATGAAAAGTGCCATAGGTATGACTATCGAAAGCGTTTTGTGCGCTCGAATCTGGTTCTCATAACTGCCGGCAAACGTATAACTTACGCCTTCAGGTATAACAAATTTGCCGCTGTCAACCTTGGTTTGCAGATAACGCTGACAGTCTTCGACCACATCAACTTCGGCATAGTCGGCTTTCATATCGAACAGTACATATCCGACAAGGAATGTGTCTTCGCTCTTTATAGCCTGAGGGCCGCGAACATAGCGAACTTCCGCCAGTTGGATAAGTGGTATTTGCGCCCCGTCGGCTGCCGGCACCAGAATTTTGCCTAACGTTTCAATACTGTCCCTGAGTTCTCGCATATACCTGACCCTCACCGGATATCGCTCGCGTCCTTCAACTGTAGTGGTAATGCGCTTGCCACCTATCGCAACTTCAATAACGTCCTGAACCTGCAGAATATTGACCCCGTAACGGGCTATGGCCTGGCGATCTATATCAATCTCCAGGTAAGGTTTGCCCACAATGCGGTCAGCTATTACTGCTGATGCTTCAACACTTGGGACTTCTTTAAGAAATCGCTCGATTTCCAGAGCGACTCTATCGATTGTATCCAGGTCAGGCCCCTTGACCTTGATACCCATCGGGGCACGCATGCCGGTTTGCAGCATCACCAGTCGTGTCTCAATAGGCTGCAACTTCGGCGCAGAGGTCGTGCCCGGAATCTGTCCGGCTTTTACGATCTCATCCCAGATATCATTCGGATTCTTAATATGGTTTCGCCATTGTCGGTAAGGTCGGCCATGAGAATCAGGTATGAGTTCTCCATTCTCATCACGGATGAATTGTTCCGTTTTTTTATTGTAACGGAAGCGAACACGACGTCCGTTCTTATCGGTAGTGTATTCCGGCTTATAATTGATAACCGTCTCTACCATTGATATTGGCGCAGGGTCAAGAGCGTTTTCAACTCGCCCTATCTTACCCACGACGGACTCTATCTCGGGAATCGACTGAAATGCCATGTCCTGCTTTTGCAATACGTCCAGGCACTCTCCGATTGAAGCATGTGGCATAGTTGTCGGCATATACAAAAAGGAGCCCTCGTCCAACGGCGGCATAAACTCTTTGCCAAGGCCTGGAAAAGCATGGAAACCGGCTGACCACAAGCTATTTCGTCTGAGCGGCTGTGGTACAAAGAATAAGACCCTTTCAAAACCCAGCCAAATCGTAGCGCCAAGAATTAGAAGTATTGTGGGAATACACAAAAATAGTGCTTTGTGAGCCAGGCACCATCCCAAAATTCGCGGGTAGAGTTTCTGGAAAATCTTGAAAAACAAAAGCAGCCCCCCGATGAGCAAGGCGACAAATATAAGGTTGCGAATAAGGCCCCTGGCTGGTCCCAACGGCAACCAGTGGCCCGTAAGTATTACCCCTACAAGAGCAACAGCCAGAGCATTGGCAACCAAAGGCCCCCAGCCTTTTACTCTCTTCGGCAGACGTTCCTTCAAAAGATTATAAAGCCCGATACCGGCAACAATCACTCCAATCCACCAGGCAAGGACAACGCCTGCCACAATAGCAGCGAGAATTAATAAACCGCCCAATATGAATCGCTTTGCTTTTTTGGGAGTCACTTTTTTTACAAGGAGAATGTGGGCCATCGGTGGGATTATTGTCAAAGCCACTATCACCGAAGCAATCAACGCAAAAGTTTTGGTATATGCCAGAGGCTTAAAAAGCTTTCCCTCAGCTCCGGTCATCGTAAAGACAGGCAAAAAGCTGACCACTGTAGTTGAAACTGCTGTCAAAACTGCACTGCCAACCTCGCTTGTTGCTTTGAAAACAACCTCCAGCTTATTATCGTCGGGCCCTGCCTTCTCGAGGTGCTTCAGAATATTCTCGCAAATGATTATGCCCATATCCACCATTGTGCCTATCGCAATTGCAATACCCGATAATGCAACAACGTTTGCATCAACCTTAAAAACCCTCATCGCGATAAAGCACATCAATATAGCAAGTGGAAGCAGGGCGCTAATCAGTACCGAGCTTCTAAGATGCAGCACCAAAACAATAACCACAATAATCGTAACGAGCACTTCCTCGGTCAGAGCGGTATTTAATGTGCCTAATGTTTCGTAAATAAGTCCTGTGCGGTCATAAAACGGTACAATTGTCAACCGTGAAACTGTGCCGTCAGGTAGCGTCTTTTTGGGAAGTCCGGGCGATATCTCTTCGATCTTCTTTTTTACATTTTTAATAGCCTCAAGGGGATTATAGCCGTACCGGACAACTACTACCCCTCCGACTGCCTCAGCGCCGCCTTTGTCCAGCGCCCCTCGCCGCAGGGCAGGACCATAAGAAAGCTTCGCTATGTCTTTGACGTAAATCGGAACGTTGTCATTCACCTTTACGACAGTTTTCTCTATATCCGACAGTTTCTTGACAAACCCTAACCCGCGAATCACGTACTCGACTTTATTAATCTCTATCGTTCGCGCCCCGACATCGACATTAGAAGCCTTAACGGCCTTGAATATGTCGCCCAGCCCGATGTCAAAGGCTCGCATCGCATCAGGGTCCACGTCTATTTGATACTCTTTGACGAACCCCCCTACAGAAGCTACTTCACTAACACCTTCAGCGCTTAGCAGAGCATAGCGGACGTACCAGTCCTGGGTCGTCCGCAACTGGTCCAAATCCCACCCACCGGCAGGATTCCCCTTTTCATCGCGGCCCTCAAGGGTGTACCAAAAAATTTGACCCAGCGCTGTTGCGTCAGGCCCCAGCGTCGGTTGAACGCCTTCTGGAAGCGTTCCACCAGGCAAGGAATTCAGCTTTTCGAGAACCCTGCTTCGCGACCAGTAAAAATCAATGTCTTCTTTAAATATTATGTAAATGCTTGAAAAGCCCAAAAACGAGTAACTGCGGACCGTTTTCACTCCGGGAATACCAAGCAGTGATACAGTCAGCGGGTACGTTATCTGATCCTCCACGTCCTGCGGAGACCGGCCCATCCACTCAGTGAAAACTATCTGCTGGTTTTCCCCGATGTCCGGGATAGCATCAACTGGTACAGGATTTCTCGGTAGATTCCCAAGGTTCCAGTCGAATGGCGCAACCATAATGCCCCATCCGACAAACATTATCACTAAGAGGCCTACTACCAGCTTATTCTCAAGGCAAAAGCGTATTACCCTGTCTATCAGTGATTCCTTCTGACCAGTTAGCCCGTTCATAACTTCATCCACTAAACCTGAACCAAAAAACGAAGTGCCTAAAGTGTAAAGTGCCTAAAATTATGGATATCAGTAAAACAGTAAATCAGGATGTAGGTTACCAGTATATCAGGGTATCAGGAAAAACAAGCCCGATGTTCTGATAGCATGATGCCCACTACCTGATAATCTGATACTCTAATAGCCTGAAACTTTAGTTCACTTTAGTTCACTTTAGCTCAGTGCTGCACCCACAATGGTATTACTTCGGTGCCATTACGTTTTCTACCGCCCAGCTTATTGGTTGAACTGGGGCAATTTGGCAATATACTTTTCCGGCTCTTCTTCAAATTTCTCCTTGCAGCCGGGACAGCAGAAATACACTTTTTTGCCCTTGTAGACGGTGTAGTAATCTTTGTTAATTGCCCCGCCCATGACAGGACAAACAATTTGTTCTTCGACTTTGCTGTCTTGATGTTGCGGCATGTTTCGTTCTTGATTTTCTCCGTGATGGTGGCCGGACGACGCACCATCGCCTTGAGGATTCATCATACTGGGCTTGGCCTGTATCTGAAGGGCCGAATCAATCTTAAAGTTACCATTAGTAACGACAATTTCTCCTTCGGCGAGCCCCTCTATAACCAAATAGTAATCTTTTGCTCTTGGGCCAAGAACTACCTCTCTACCTTCGAATGTTGGTTTATTCGCATCCGGTATCCGGACATACACAACCGCTCGTTTGCCTGTTATCAAAGGTGCGGTTGCAGGAATTACCAAAGGCGGCTCATTGGGCTCATCGGCTGTTGTGTATAGTGACTCGGTGGCCACCAAATCCATTCCGCAGATATCGCATATGCCCTGCTGGTCTTTGACAACAGATGGATGCATCGGACAAATCCATTTGCCCGCCAGCCTGGGGTCCATTACGGCTCCGCCCTCGAGTCCGCCCAGGCGGACCCGCAGCACGCCCCTGACAAACATCCCGGGCTTGAGTCTGCCATCAGGATTATCGACGTTGACCCGCACCTTAACCGTCCTGGTCTTCGCATTGAGTATGGGATCGCGGAAGCTTATTTTTCCTTTGAACACCTGCCCCGGAGATGCCTCGGTTGAGAATTCAACCTCTTGGCCGAACCGAATCCAGGACAAATCAGATTCGTAAGCATCCAGCTTGACCCACAAACGCGAAAGGTCTGCGAGAGTGTATATTTTCATCCCTGTTGTTATATACATTCCCTCTGTCGCATGTTTTTCCGTTACCACACCTCCAATAGGTGCATAAATGGTAACATGATTGGTCGGCTGTCCGGTTTGTTCAATCTGCTCAATCTGTTCTTTTGTCAATCCAAGCAATCTTAGTTTTTCTCTGGCAGCTTCTAAGGTCGCAAACGTTGACCTCTTTATAAGTTCAGAAGTTTGTGGGCTCAAATTCTTTGATGCCTTTAAGGCCTGAAGTAGTTCAGCCTGTGCGCTGATTAGCTCAGGACTATAAAGATCGACCATATGGTCGCCCTTACTGACCGTGATACCGGTAAAATCCGCGTAAAGCCGGTCGATCCTGCCGGGCACCCAGGCGGTGATATTTTTTACGCGGGTCTCATCATAATCGACCTTGCCGACCATGCGGATTTCGGCCTCTACGAATTTACGCTCCACAGGGGTGGTTTGAACCTCCATAAGCTTTAAGGCCTCTTGCGAGAAGGTGATTTGCCTTTCACCAATCACGCCATCCTCAGTAGCTACCGGTATCAAATCCATAAAACAAAGCGGGCACTTACCGGGTTTGGGCTGACGAATCTGTGGGTGCATCGAGCACGTCCACCACTGCTGCGTTTGCACCCCCGTGCTTTCTTGCGAAAGCAGGGGGGGATGCTCTGGGCCAGCGGGGGATCGCTGCAGAAGAGAGTTAAAAAAATAACCCGCGATAAAGGTTACGACCACCAAAACGATGGTTTTGAACCTTCGACCGCCCAATAACGATTTGACATGCACCATTTTCATCTTAGCTACCTATAACCTATAATCTGATAATCATACTTTAAGAAAATCCGATGAAAGGTTGACTTACTTTTCCACAGTTTTCTTGTTAATGGATGGCAGTTCCGTCCCAACAAGCATTTCCAGTTCAGCCAGTTTCTGCTGATTTTTAGTAACGGCTCTTTCGTAATCTAACTCGTATTTAAGCAGCATGCGTTGAGCATCTATCAGCGAGAGGAAATCTATCATACCTGCCTTATAGGCGGTTTCAGACGCCTGAACAAGCTCCTCTGCCTTTGAAACTAAAACGTCCCCATAAAGATGCGTCTTTCTCTGGCTGTCTTCAATATCGTACAGCACCTCAAATACTCTTGATAATATTTTGTTTTCGATATCTGTTCTTTGCTCTTGAATTTTCCTGACATTGGCTTTTGCCTGTTGCTCAGCGGCCTTGTAGTTGTTCTGCCACAGGGGGATATTCATTGAAAACATCAAAATCACAGGGTCATCACCGCTGCCTCTGAGGCCGGGAGAAACCGCTCCACCTGTCTGAATCCAATCGATGCCGACTCCTATATCAGGATAGAATTTCTTTTTTGCCAGCTTGACCCTGCTTTGTGCCGCCTGAATTTCCCAGCTAAATTCAGCAAGTTCGGGATTCGCTCTTTTTAACGCCTGCACAATATGCTGCCGGTCAAGCCGGACTTCTCTCGGTTGTTCTTTTTTAGGCCAGGCCAACTCCGCGTCAATCGGTCGATTTAGCACCGAGTTGAGTTTTGCAACTGTCGGCTCTCTGAGCTGCTCCAGACTTCTTAAGATATCCTCAAGTGTAGCTAATTCTACCTGAACACGGATTATGTCAGGATGTATTGCCGTAGCGGTTCTGTATTTGGTGCGTGCGACCTCTTCGAAATGCTGCAATAGTTCGAGATTCTGTTTTGCAATATCAATAGCTGTGGCCAGATATGCGAATTCGTAAAAAGCCACTTTTACCTGCCGGAAAAGTTTCAACTTGGTTGTTTCGTATCTTTGCCTTGCAGCTTTTGCTTTTGCCGCGGCTATGTCGGTTCTTGCTTCAATTTTGCCAAACCACGGGAATACCTGCATTATGCCGAACTTTTGTCTTTGCGGCCCGACCCGTGTCTCGACTTCCTCTATGAAATAACTGTATGTAAATCTCGGGTCATCTAATGTTTTTGCCTGTGGAATCTGCTCTAACGCCGCCTTCCATTGGTCAAACTTTGCTTTCAGCTCTGCATTATTGAGGGAGGCATAACGTAGATAATCCGCAAGTGTTTGCACCTGTACTCGCTTAACCCCCATATCTTGCTTCGCCAGCCCCCGCGTCTCCCGACGCGAGTCGGGGCGGCGGGCAAGAAGCAATGGGGGTGCGAGCAAATCATTCGAATCGCTCGGCTGCTGCGAAGCTCCTGCACACGGTATAAAAACAAGTATGATTGCTCCCACAGCTAAAACGGCTTGTTTGTTCATATTAGCCCCCTAAAACTATTCCATATTAATATCATTTTATCGCACAGCCGGAATAAACCCACAAAAAAGACAAATCCAAAGTTTATTTCTACGACAATATTTTATGCCCTGCGGGTCTGATGTATCAATTTTAGAATTTCATCTAACTTTTGCTGTCTTTCCTTTTCAGAGCTTCCCTTGACAGCTTCCGTTACGCAGTGCAGAAAGTGCTTTTCCAAAATCTTTTCTTCTACACGGCCAAGGGCCCCCTTGATAGCGTATATCTGGTTCAGAATGTCGATACAGTATTTACGATTTTCGATCATCCTTTGAACGCCGCGAACTTGCCCCTCAATTCGCTTTAATGCGACCAGATTATCTTCGTGACTCGGATTTTTCTTCATCTCTTATCCCTTTTGTATCTGCTCTACTAATATACCCCCCAGGGGTATATTGTGTTCAGAAAAAATACTTATTTTTTGCAGTTTACGTCTGGGCTGCTGTCTCCGCCGATATTGTACCGCCGGCGACGATATTATCGTTACTGTTATAAAGCACAAGCCTTTGGCCGGGACACGGTGCGAACTGAGGCCGGTCAAATTCAACTGTCATATCAGTTTCACGACTCGACTGCCCAGCTCTGGCCTTCGCCGAGACGAGAGCTCGTCGAAGTCCAACATCGATGAGTTTGCAAGGTTGAGGATCACTGTACGAACGAATTTTTCCAAAGAATTGCCTGTCCATAACAAGTTCTTCCGGTATGAGGGCGTTAATCTGGTTTGCCCTGACGGTACGAGCGCTTACTTCTTCTCTTGTACCCAATGCAATGGTGTTTGTCCCGGCATTTATCTTTCCTACATAAAGCGGCTTGCCGCCGGCAAAACCAATACCTTGCCTTTGACCCAGTGTGTAGTGTACTATTCCCTTATGTCTGCTTATTTTATTACCCTGCATATCTGTTATGTCACCGGGAGAGTTGGCCTCAACGCCATCCAAAGCTAATCGATAATTACCCTCTCCCGCAAAACATAATTCCATACTTTCCGGTTTATCAGCAACAATCAGATTTAATTGAGCGGCAGTCGAGCGAACCTCATCTTTTTTTAACCCGCCTAAAGGAAGAACAAACCTCTCCAGCTTTTCTCTGGTAATTCCATAAAGAAAATAACTCTGGTCCTTGGCTTTATCCTTTGCCCGGCCAAGTCGCGTTTGGCCGGTACTACTCTGCGAAGCAGGGCTTCGCTGCGAAGCACGAGCAGTTTTGGAAACTTTCGCATAATGGCCGGTAGCGAGATAACTAATCCCAAATGTTTCCTCTAAGAAATCCCACAGCAGCGAAAACTTCAGAAGTGTATTGCAGTCAACACAGGGATTTGGAGTTTCGCCTCTTGCATAAGATTGACGGAATTGCTTTATTATAAGCTCTTCGAAGGCCGCGGTAACATCGACAAAATAATGTGGTATATTCAATTCACTGCAAACAAAGGCGGCATCAGCACCGCAGCATCCCCTGCTGTTTGTATTGCACGAGACAGGTATCTTCATCGTGATACCCAATACATCCCAACCTTGTTTTTTGAGCAGATAAGCTGTAATGCTGCTGTCAACGCCGCCGCTCATTAGCACCGCAATTTGTTTGGACAGTTCCTTCTTAGGTTCCCACGGTGAGAGACTCGGCTCCAATAACTTAATGTTCCATTTATTGGCTGCCATTTGTTATTAATAATCTCACTCGAACAATCCCGTACTTATATACCGCTCGGCTGTATCAGGCAAAATAACAACAATCAGTTTGTCGGCATTTTCTTCCCGTTTGGCTATTTTGAGTGCGGCAGCCGCCGCGGCGCCTGATGATATGCCGGCAAAGATGCCCTCTTCCTTAGCTAAGCGTTTTGCCATATCGAACGCTTCTGTGTTTGTTATTTGAACTATCTCGTCAACGAGTTCCATGTTTAATACGTCGGGGATAAAGCCGGCACCGATTCCCTGGATCATATGTGGGCCGGGTTTGCTTCCGGAAAGTATCGCTGAATCGGCCGGCTCAATAGCAACGGTCTTGATAGATGGTTTCCGTGATTTGAGCACTTCACTGACGCCGGTAATTGTTCCGCCGGTACCTACGCCAGCAACAAAGATATCCACCGCACCATTAGTATCATCCCAAATCTCTTCAGCAGTTGTTTCCCTGTGAACCTGGGGATTTGCAGGGTTCTTAAACTGCTGCGGCATAAAGGCGCCATCGGTTTTTTCTACGATTTCGTTGGCTTTATTGACCGCACCGATCATACCTTCTTCGGCAGGCGTAAGCACAAGTTCGGCACCGAACAGTTGGAGTATTTTCCTTCGCTCAGTTGTCATCGATTCCGGCATAGTAAGTATCAGCTTATAACCCCTTGCCGCCGCAACCCAAGCAAGGGCAATACCGGTATTGCCGCTGGTCGGCTCGACGATGGTCGTTCCGTGTTTGATTTTGCCTTGGCGTTCCGCGTCCAATATCATGCTTACACCGATACGGTCCTTGACGTTGCTGGTGGGATTAAAAAATTCCAGTTTGGCTGCTATCTTTGCTTTACAATCTTTACCTATTCTGTTGAACTGAACCAGCGGTGTCTTACCAATCAGTTCTGTCATATCTTTTGCTATACTCATTTACTCAATCCTCTAAAAAACATGTTAAAAACAAACTGAGGAACAATTATTTTTGTCGGCGCACTTTCACACAAAAGTGGTCGCCGAGATACTTAACTTCCACAACTTCCTGGCCTTGCTCGGTAAGACTTGCAGGCACGTTTCTTACCGGCCTATCTTCGTCAAGCAATACCCCAAGAATAGAACCCGTTTCGAGCTTTTCAAGCTCAAAAACCACTTTTAAGGCATATTGGCATTTCTTCGATATTTTCATTGTACAAGTTCATCTTCAGTATATCTATCGGAATACTATTATATCGAAATGAAATTTCATTTTCAACAATTTTTTGGGGGAAAAACAAAAAATTTCAAATCTTTCGCAAAATTTGCGAATTTTTCGGGTTTTTTGCTAACAAATGTTGACAAATTCGTATAATATACTACTAATGCAGTAGGAAATAATAGGAGACTGACAGTGAAACTTTCAACTCGAACCAGATATGGTATGCGGGCAGTATTGGAATTAGCTGAAAATTACGGCAAAGGACCTTTACAACTGAAAATCATTGCTCAGCGTCAGGAAATATCCGTCAAATATCTCGAGCAATTGATGACCGTTCTCAAGTCAGCAGGACTTGTCAGAAGCATCAGAGGCTCCAAAGGCGGGTATGCGCTTGTCAAAGCTCCAGAGCAGATTAAACTTGGCGACATTTTTCATTGCTTGGAGGGACCTGTAGTTACGGTCGAGTGTGTTGAAGACGAGAGTTACTGTGTAAGAACAAATGATTGTGTTGCCAGACAAATCTGGGCCGAGGTGCAGAAAGCAATTATGGATGTTTTGCAGTCGATAACATTGCAGAATCTTGTTGACAGGGCAAGATATAATAAAGCTTTGGATTATCAGATATAGGGTTTGAAAATGAAAAAGAACAAATTAACCAACGACAAAATAGAGGAACTGGTCTCCGAAATTGCTCATTCATACAAGGGTGATTCAGGCATAAATTTTATTGACGCCTCTAATCTACCAGTTCGTGGCGAGATTCTGGAGATTCTTGATTTAGTCTTTGAGGTGCTTTTCCCGGGTTATACCGGAAAAAGGACAGTTACAAAATCAAATATCAATTTCATCGTCGGTGATATCTTGTGTCAGGTCTATAACGAGCTTTCCGGACAGATAGAACGGGCTTATCAATATCAGTGCAGAATAAAAAAATGTGACGGCTGTGACTGCCGAACGATGGCCGAAAATGTAACCCAGCATTTGTTGACTCAACTGCCGAAGATAAGAGAGCTGCTAAAAGGCGATGTCGGGGCAGCTTTTGATGGAGACCCGGCTGCAAAGTCTTATGAAGAAATCGTGATAAGTTATCCCTGTATCACGGCAATTGCGACCTATCGCATTGCCCACGAATTGTATGTCAAAGAAGTGCCGTTAGTTCCGCGGATAATGAGCGAGTGCGCACACTCCAAAACCGGCATCGACATACATCCCGGAGCAAAGATAGGCAAAAATTTCTTTATCGACCACGGCACCGGTGTTGTGATAGGTGAAACTACTATCATCGGTGACAATGTTAAAATCTATCAGGGCACTACTCTCGGAGCTATGAGTTTTCCGAAGGACGAGAGAGGAAGGATAATTAAGGGCGGCAAAAGGCATCCGACGATAGAGGATAACGTAACAATTTACGCCGAGGCAACGATATTAGGCGATGTAGTCATCGGGAAAAATTCAATAATTGGTGGCAACGTCTGGATAAAGGAATCGGTGCCGGCCGGAGTTACTGTTACAGTAGCCAATACGGATTTGGTTTATACAAAGCACAAAAAACTAAAAACCTAAAGCTAAAAGTGAAAAACTATAGTTTGAAATTCGAATATCGAATATCGAAATCCGAAACAAATTCGAAATTCAAATATCAAATGTTTAAAACATCGCTTAATTTGTTTTGAATTTTGTATTTTAGTCATTTGTATTTGTTTCGAGTTTCGTGCTTCGGATTTCGTATTTGGCGTGTTGCTATTTGAGAGGTTTATTTTGGACGAGCGCTTACTTGGAAAAATAAGAAAGTTAAAAGATGAACGCAGGGCGGTGATACTTGCGCATAACTATCAGCCCGGCGAGATACAGGACCTTGCTGATTTTACCGGCGATTCTTTAGGTTTGAGCATAAAGGCAGCCGAAACTGATGCTGACGTAATCGTCTTTTGTGGTGTGCAATTTATGGCAGAGACCGCTGCTATTCTGTCGCCGGAAAAGACCGTGCTTTTGCCGGACGAATCAGCCGGCTGCCCAATGGCTGATATGATAACTGCAGAGCAATTACGCCAACTGAAGCAGGAATATCCTGATGCCCTGGTAGTCTGTTATGTTAATAGCTCCGCAGAGGTCAAGGCCGACAGCGATTACTGTTGTACAAGTGCTAATGCGGTTGAAGTGGTAAACTCTTTGCCGAAGGATAGTCGAATTATCTTTGTGCCGGACCAGCATCTTGGTCGTTTTGCTGCTGAAAGAACCGGTCGAGACCTTGTGCTCTGGCCCGGTTATTGCGCAACGCACGTCGTGATAACCGAGGATAATATCAACAGTGCAAAGGCAAAATATCCAGATGCGATTGTAATGACGCATCCGGAATGCACCGAGCCGGTCAAGGAACTATCAGACGAGCTTCTTAGCACCAGCCAGATGCTCAAGTTTGCCGCCAAAAGCACATCGAAAAGGTTTATAATAGCCACCGAGATAGGAATAATTCATGCTTTGAAGAAACAGGAGCCGCAAGCTGATTTTATTCCAGCCAGTGAAAGGGCTATCTGTCCCAATATGAAAAAGATTACCCTGGAGAAGATTGTCTGGGCACTTGAAGATATGCAATACAAAATATCTGTACCCAAAGCAATAAGGGAAAAGGCGAAAAAGGCCCTGGACAAAATGGTGGAGATTCTACCAGTGAGATAAGAATGATAGAGGTTGGAAAAAATTCTGTTGGTCTTGTGCAGACTAAGACTATGCGGGTGGTCGAGCCGGAGCAGCCCTTAGAGCTTCAGTGCGGCAAGACATTAGATCCTGTTGATGTGGCCTATGAGACATACGGCGAGCTTAACGAGGCGGGGGACAACGTTGTTTTGATTTGCCATGCCCTCAGCGGCAATGCTCACGTAGCCGGGCTAAACAATCCTGATGACCGAAAGCCCGGCTGGTGGGATGTTATGGTAGGGCCCGGCAAGGGAATCGATACGAATAAGTATTTTGTTATCTGCTCAAATTTTCTCGGCGGCTGCAGCGGGACGACGGGGCCGTCTTCGATTAACCCGGCGACGGGCAAGCCATACGGCCTGGACTTTCCGATTATCACCATAGCTGATATGGTCAAGGTCCAAAAGGTCTTGCTCGATAAGCTCGGTATAAAAGAGCTTTTGGCGGTGATTGGCGGTTCGATAGGTGGGATGCAGGTCTTGCAGTGGGCGATTGAGTATCCTGACTTTGTCAAAGCTGCCATACCAGTTGCCACAACCACGCACCTTGGAGCTCAATCGATTGCGTTTGATGCGGTGGGCCGAAACGCGATACTGGCAGACCCAAATTTTGCAGGCGGGCAATACCCGGACGAGAAAGGTCCAGACAGAGGTCTGGCAATTGCGCGGATGATTGGGCACATAACGTATCTGTCAGAACAGGGTATGCGCGAAAAATTTGGGCGACAGTTGCGAAATGCCGACAGCTACAGTTACGATATCAACGCTGAGTTTGCCGTTGAGACATACCTTGACTATCAGGGGCAAAGCTTCGTGGAGAGATTCGACTCCAATAGTTATCTTTATATAACCAAGGCAGCGGATTATTTCGACCTGGGAAAAGATTACGGGTCTCTAAAGAAGGCCTTTGCAAATACCAAATGCAGGTTCCTCGTAATTAGCTTCGCAAGCGATTGGCTCTTTACGCCCGATCAATCCAGAACAATAGTCAACGCACTCGTTGCTAACGACAAAGATGTTAGTTATTGCGATATTACATCGCCATACGGTCACGATGCATTCTTGTTAGAGCCGGAAATGCTTGGCTCTTTTATTTCCGGCTTTTTAGATGCTACACATCAGCCGGGAAAGAAAAAAGACCATAAGAGCAAAAGAGCACAAGCTTGCACTGAGCGAGGCCGAAGTGAGCATAAGCAAATACACTATGTTGGACAGGCTAACCGAATTCGAGTTGACTATGATGTGATTGAATCACTGATAAAGCCAAACAGTACAGTTCTGGACATCGGCTGCGGCGACGGGGAATTATTGGCAAATCTTAAAGCCGACAAGAACATAACAGGTAAAGGTATCGAGCTTGACCAGGAACATGTCCTGACTTGTGTTAATCGGGGGTTATCTATTATTCAGCACGATGTCGAACATGGGTTAGAAAATTACGCTGACAAAAGTTATGATTATGTAATACTGTCACAAACGGTGCAAACGGTAAAGAACCCTGAAAGTGTATTTGCCGAATTGCTGCGGGTGGCTCAGAGAGTAATTGTGAGCTTTCCCAACTTTGCTCATTGGTGCTGCAGAGCACAGTTGTTTTTTGGGGGTAACGCTCCGGTAACCAACCAACTGCCCTTTGAGTGGCACAACTCTCCGAATATACATTGTCTGTCACTAAAGGATTTCGAACGATTCTGCAAAAGACTGGCTGTTAAAGTAGAAAAAAAGATTCCGTTGATTAAAACTCGTCTTAGCCCGGTAAGATTTGCGCCTAATCTGTTTGCCGAGCAGGTAATTTATGTAACAAGTAAGGAATGAACAATGGATGAAAATGTTAAATACCACTTGGAGACGCTGGCCTTGCACGCCGGTCAAGAGGTTGATTCAGATACTTTGAGCAGGGCCGTTCCTATTTATCAGACGACCAGTTATGTATTTAAGGACACCGACCACGCGGCCAATCTGTTCGCTCTCAAAGAGTTTGGTAATATCTATACGCGATTGATGAATCCAACCACCGACGTATTTGAAAAACGAATCGCAGCTATGGAAGAAGGTGTTGGCGGTCTTGGCCTCAGTTCCGGACAATCCGCAATATATGTCAGCATCTTCAATATCTGTGGCGCCGGAGGACATATCGTATCTTCGAATTCGCTCTATGGCGGCACGGTAACATTGTTTAGCCAGACCTTCCGAAAACTGGGGATTGAAGTTACCTTTGTTGACCCGAAAGAGCCGGAGAATTTTGCTAAGGCAATCAAGGATAATACTCGGCTCATCTATATAGAAAGCATGGGAAATCCCAAAAACGACATCCTCCAATACGAGAAAATTGCCGACATCGCTCACAAACACGGTATGCCCGTGATTTGTGACAGCACCGTCACCACACCTATATTGTTCAAGCCGATTGACTATGGTATCGACATCGTCGTCCATAGCTGCACAAAGTTTATCGGCGGGCACGGAACCTGCATCGGTGGGGCGATTGTTGATTCCGGCAAGTTCGACTGGACAAACGGCAGGTATCCTGAGCTGACTGAGCCGGACCCAAGTTATCACGGTGTCAAATACGTAGAGTCATTTGGCGAATTGGCGTACATCATCAAGGCAAGAACTCAGTTTTTGCGAGATATGGGCTCCTGTATGTCGCCGTTCAATGCGTTTCTCTTTTTGCAGGGGATGGAAACGCTGCATCTGCGGATGCCCAGACATTCTGAAAATGCACTGAAACTGGCACAGTGGCTCGAAGAACAGAATACGGTCACCTGGGTAAATTACCCTGGTTTAAAATCTCATCCTGATTATGAATTGGCAAAAAAATATCTGCCCAACGGTCAGGGTGCAATACTTGGTTTCGGAATCAAGGGCGGCAAAGAAGCTGGTATTAAGTTTATTAACAATGTAAAATTAGCCAGCCACCTTGCCAATATTGGTGACAGCAAAACTTTGGTAATACACCCGGCCAGTACGACGCATCAGCAGCTTAGCGAATCCGAGCAGCTTGCGGCCGGTGTAACAGCCGATTACGTTCGAGCTTCGGTCGGCACAGAACACATTGATGATATAATAGCTGATTTCGAGCAGGCACTAAAAGCCAGTCAAGTGTAAGAATTGTGGATGGCGGATTTGTACGGAGTACGAGACTATGTGGGAGTACACGGATAAACTCAAAGACCATTTTTTTAATCCGCGAAACGTTGGCGAAATAGAAGACCCGGACGGCATCGGCGAGGTTGGCTCATTAGCCTGCGGTGATGCCTTGAAACTGACGTTCGAAGTTGACGCCAATGGAAGAATCAGCGACGCAAAGTTCAAGACCTTCGGCTGTGCAAGTGCAATCGCAACCTCATCGGTATTAACCGAGATGATAAAAGGCCTGACTCTGGACGAGGCCGCAAAAGTAACCAACAAAGATATTGCCGACTATCTGGGCGGTCTGCCGGAACAAAAAATGCACTGCTCGGTTATGGGCAGAGAAGCCCTCGAGGCGGCAATCGAAAATTACCGAGGCGGCGGCAAGAAAAAACATGAGCTTGAAGGTAATGTTGTCTGTACCTGTTTTGGCGTAACCGACAAGGAAATCGAAAGAGTAATACGCGAGAACGACCTGACGACAGTCGAAGAGGTTACAAATTACTGCAAGGCGGGCGGCGGCTGCGGAGGATGCCAGGGCGAAATCGAGAAGGTAATTGAGAAGATGCAAGGCGAAAAGGTAAGGGCTAAACTTGCAGTAGTGCCTCAGCGAGGCGGAAAACTCACCAATATTCAAAAGATACAACTGATTCAGCAGACGATAAATGAGCAAATCCGCCCGGCACTGCGGACTCACGGGGGCAATATCGAACTAATCGACGTTGAAGGAAATAAAGTTATTGTCGCATTCAGAGGAATGTGTGCTCAGTGTAAACTTGCGGAGTTTACACTGAAAGATGTCGTCGAATCAAAACTAAGGGAATTCGTCTCAGAGGAGCTTTTTGTCGAGGAAGACAGGGATTCGGCACTGCAGCCGCACAATCACAGGGTATAAACAATGAAAACCATATATTTCGATAACAACGCTACAACAAAGTTAGATGAAGAAGTGCTTGAAGCAATGAAGCCGTTCTTCTGTGAGCTTTACGGCAACCCTTCGAGCATGCACATGTTCGGCGGACAAGTCGGCCGCAAAATTCGCAGCGCTCGCGAGCAAGTGGCAGACCTGCTTAGCTGTGACCCCAGCGAGATTACTTTCACAAGCGGCGGCACCGAGAGCGACAATGCAGCAATAAAAAGCACTCTGGCTGCGACTCCGCACAAGCGTAAGGTTATAACAACAAGGGTCGAGCACCCTGCTGTGCTGGCCGTCTGCCGGGAGATGGAAAATCAGAGCTACACGGTCGTGGAACTTGGGGTAGACAAACAGGGACAACTTGACCTTGCGGAACTCGAAGAACAAATCGACGATGATACTGCTCTGGTTACGATAATGTATGCAAACAATGAGACCGGCGTGGTATTGCCAATTGATAAAATCACCGAATTAGTTACCGATAGGGGGGTGATATTTCACACCGATGCTGTGCAGGCGATTGGCAAGATACCGCTGGACCTCTCGAAGAGCAATATTGATTTGCTCAGTCTGTCCGGCCATAAGCTACATGCCCCGAAAGGCGTAGGCGTTTTGTATGTCCGCAAGGGGACACGCCTGTCGCCGTATATGTTAGGCGGCCATCAGGAATCAGGTCGAAGGGCAGGTACCGAAAATGTGCCCGGAATTGTGGGCTTAGGAAAGGCTTGCCAATTAGCAGCACAAAACATCGAGCAGGAGAATAACAGGGTCAAGGACCTGCGTGATAAGCTCGAGAAAGCAATACTGGAAAAGTGCCCTGACTCCCGGCTCAACGGAGATAACGAAAATCGCCTGCCAAATACGACTAATATCAGCTTCGAATATATTGAGGGCGAAGCGATTCTGCTTATGTTGGATAAATACGGCATCTGTGCAAGCAGCGGCTCAGCCTGCACTTCCGGTTCATTAGAGCCCAGCCACGTACTACGGGCGATGGGTGTGCCGTTCACCGCCGCCCACGGCTCGATAAGATTTAGCTTAAGCAGATACAATACCGAAGAAGAAGTCGATTACACCATTGAAAAAATGCCACAAATCGTAAAACAGCTCCGCAAACTATCACCTTTTTGTAGCTAAGTAGGTGGTTGATTTTATGACTTTTCAAGATAAATACAATTTGCTCCAGCAAATCCTCAAAAACCTTCAGAGAGTGGTTGTTGCATATTCTGGCGGGGTTGACAGCACTTTCCTCTTAAAAGTGGCTGTTGATACTCTCGGCTCTGAAAACGTGCTGGCATGTATCAACATCAGTTCATCCCTGGCAAAATCGCAATACAACCAAGCCGTCGAATGTGCCAAGATAATAGGAGTTCGCGTTGAGGAGGTTGAAGTACAAGAAGTTTTCGATACCAAGTACTCCGCAAATAATCCTGACCGCTGTTTCCACTGCAAATCACATCTCTACACGGTTCTGCAAAACATCGCCAGGGAGAAGGGATTTGACAATGTCGTTTGCGGCTGCAATTTCGACGATATGGACGATTTCCGACCCGGCAATAAAGCAGCTAAAATCTATGGCGTTCGGTCCCCGCTGATGGAAGCCCAAATGAACAAAGACGACATCCGCAATATGAGCAGAAAACTCAATTTGCCCACAGCGGATATACCTGCTTCACCATGCCTTGCTTCCAGAGTCATCTACGGCTTGGAAATTACAGAACAACGGCTAAAGCAAGTTGAGGAAGCCGAAGATTTCTTAAGAAAATTAGGCTTTGTTGAATTTCGCGTGCGTCATCACGATACGATTGCTCGAATTGAAGTCCATCCGGAGGACATGGAGAAGGTTACCACAGAGCCGCAACGTTATAAGATAATCGAGAAACTAAAATCCCTGGGCTTCAAATACATAACCGTTGACCTGCAGGGTTTCCGCTCAGGCTCGCTCAATGAGTTACTTACAAAAGATGAGAAACAGTGAGTGGTGAGTAGAGAGTAGAGAGTAGTCAATTAACCAATTAACCACTCACCAATTAACCAGCATGTGGAATAGTTTGGAGATTAATTATGATAGGCCAATTGTCCAATCCGTGGTGGGTTTTTGTCCTGTTGGGTATTTGCGCGGGTGTCATTAGTGGCACTCTGGGACTGGGTAGTGGGACCGTACTTATACCCACGCTTGTCCTTGTTTGGAGTTTTGAGCAGAAGTCAGCCCAGGGAACAGCCTTGGCGGTAATGGTACCTATGGCGCTGGTTGGGGCGCTGCGGTACTGGAAGAATCCCGAAATTGAGATGAATGCGGCTATTATCGCGTTGATTGTATTAGGTGCTTTGGCTGGTGTCTTGGTTGGGACGGAACTGGCTGGTAGGCTGCCGAGCCATATACTGCGAAAGGTATTCGCAATTTTCTTAGCGATAGTAGCCGTAAAAATGTTTACTGCCTCAACAGGACCAAAACAACGAAATATCGATGGCAGTTTGACAAATCAGAAAGAGGTGAGATTAGTTGAGCCTGGAGGCACGAAGAATGAAGCAGGAAAACGGTAGCGGGCCTGTGTGTATTTTCAGTGCCAGGGCAGGTGCAGCGCCCTTGGAAAAAGCTGCCAAATTGTTTGAGGAGCAGACGGGTATCAACGTAGAAATCAGCGTATGTAGTCGCCATTGTGCCTGCAGGCAATCCAATCCCGCTGAGAACTCAATATAATGGTTGCCTCAGAGTACACGAAATTGTTATCATAGAAATACGGCGTCGATTGGTCGCCTCCGTGAACAATCGTTTCCTAATTGAAAGTTAATTTTGTCTCATTCTTTCGGAAGACATAAATATTCATAAACATTTTACCAGGAGATGCTATCATGAAAGAAGAAGTGAAGAAAACAATTTCCCGACGAATGTTTATGGGCGCTGCGGCCTCAACAGCCTTCATGCTTCGGCGAAGCGCTTCGCAGAGACGAGTTGCCTTTAACATTGTTCCCAGCCGGGTTCTGGGCAAAGATGCCCCCAGTAACAAGTTGAATATAGCATTCATCGGCGTTGGCGGCCGCGGCGGGGCTAATCTGCGAGGCGTAGAAAGTGAAAACATCGTCGCCCTGTGCGATGTCGATATTGAAAGAGCCAAAAACGGTATCAACAAGAATCATCAGGCCAAAGTCTATCGCGATTTCCGCGTCATGCTCGATAAGCAAAATGACATCGACGCCGTCATCGTTGCAACCCCGGACCACACCCACTACGTAGCCGCCATGGCGGCTATGGAACACGGCAAGCACGTCTATTGCGAAAAACCACTGGCGCATTCGATCTATGAAGTTCGCAAACTCACCGAAGCGGCGCGGAAATACAAAGTTGCGACGCAGATGGGCAATCAGGGGCATTCTTCAGAGCACATTCGCCTGTGCTGCGAATGGATCCGGGACGGCGCCATCGGCGATGTCCGAGAAGTCCACGCCTGGAGTAATCGTCCCATGGGTGGGTATGCCTTTCCTTCGGGGTTGCCCCGGCCCAAAGATACGCCCCCTGTACCGGACACCCTCAACTGGGACTTATGGCTTGGCCCAGTGCAATATCGCCCTTATCATCCGATTTATGCGCCGATATACTGGCGTGGCTGGCTCGATTTCGGTACCGGCGCACTCGGTGATATGGGATGCCATATCCTGGACCCGGCGTTCTGGGCATTGAAATTAGGCAGTCCTCTAAGCGCCGAAGCGAATACATCGTATAATCCAAATCCGGAATTCTGGATGTCGTGTTTCACCAGTTCCAAGAGCCCGAAAGCGGAAATACCGAAATACCTCGAGGAGCTCAGAAAAGAGACGTATCCCGTTGCCTCGACTGTGCGTTATGAATTTCCCGCCCGCGGCGATATGCCGCCGGTCAAGCTCACCTGGCTTGACGGCGGTATGCTGCCGCCTCGTCCGGAAGGGATGGCCAAAGGACATGGTGGTAATGGAGCCTTCATCATTGGTGATAAAGGTGTAATCCGACACGGGTCTCACGGCGCTAACGGCTGCAGAATAATCCTCGAATCGAAAATGAGAGAGTATTTGCCTCAGCTTCCGCCCAAAACCATCAGGCGAGTCAAGAGCCACCATCAGGACTGGATAGACGCCTGCAAAGGGGGCGACCCTGCCGGCAGCAGCTTCGATTACGGCGGACCACTCACCGAAATGGTCCTGCTCGGTATTATCGCCATGCGGTTCAAAGACGAAAAACTGTTCTGGGACTCCGAAAAAATGGAGTTCACCAACAGTAAAAAAGCTAATGAACTTATCAAACCAATCTACCGTGAAGGCTGGACATTGTAATTAGGTTCCGAAAACACAAGCAGTTTTATTAATGTCTGTTATGAGAACGAAGCCAATACACAGGTTATATTCATACTTTTTGATTTGCATACTGGGCTGCTCCAGTTATACCTCGGCCGGACAGATCAACCAGTTAGGTCAGGAAGAAAAAAAACAGGGATTCAAACTGCTCTTCGATGGCAAATCGATGGCCCAGTGGCGAAACTATAAATCTAAAACCACCCGGCCCCAATGGCAGATTATCGACGAAACCATGGTCTTAACCGCCAAGGGTGGCCGCGACCTGGTCACAAAGGAAACATTCGGTTATTTCGATCTTCGGCTGGAATACAACGTCGCCGAAAAATGCAACAGCGGTATCATGTTTCGAGTAGTCGAAAAGACCCAGGAACGCAATCCCTGGCGTCTCGCCCCGGAATATCAAATTTACGATTCCTATAACGTAAAAGTCAGGGGCGATCGCTGCGCTGGTGCTTTGTACGGGCTGATTGCCGTTCCTAAAGACCTCGCCAAAAAACCTGGCCAGTGGAACCAGGTGCGCATTCTGCTCGAACCTGCAGGCCGTAATAAAGAGCGTCTGCGATTCTGGCTCAATGGCCATCAGACTGTTGATATTATCGTCGATCACGCACCGGACAGCCAATGGTCTAAACTGATTAGAAACGAAGATTTTAAGGACCATTTCGCCGAGGGTTTCTTTAAGGCCAGGACGGGACCTATTCTCCTGCAGGACTATGGCAGCCGTGTTGCCTTTCGCAATATCAGGATACGCGAGCTGGATGCCACGGTCGCACAGAGTAATCCAAAACCACCGAATGGTCGCAAACACAGACTGCTTGTCCTGACGGACATTGGCGGAGACCCTGATGACCAGCAATCGATGGTGCGGCTGCTGCTCTATGCCAATGAATTTGACCTGGAGGGTCTGATAGCTACTTCAACTCGTTCTCAAGTTAATCCAGTTCAGCTCCGCGAGCGCATCGAAGCCTATCGCAAGGTTCGGCCGAACCTGGTAAAGCATGCCGAGGATTACCCAACGGCTGACTACCTGTTGAGCCTGGTTAAAAGTGGTGTCGAGCAGAGGAATATGACAAGTGTCGGCGAAGGCAAAAGCACCGAAGGTTCGCGGCACATAATATCTGTTGCGGATAAAAAAGATGAACGGCCGGTATGGATAAATGTTTGGGGGGCACCGACCGACCTGGCACAGGCCTTGTGGGATGTTTCCCATAGCCGCAGCACCGAGCAGGTCGATGCGTTTGTCGCTAAGCTGCGTGTCTATGATATCGGTGGTCAGGATGATTGCGGCGCCTGGATATGCCATCATTTCCCTGAGATTTTCTGGCTTCGCAGTGTGGATATGTTCCAGGCGATATCAGTACGAGTTGCCAATCCCTTTCCTCCACATGTTACCGGGCCAAATCTGGAAACCTTTACCAGCGAATGGGTGGCAAACAATATCCGCAATCATGGGCCGCTTGGCAAACTTTATCCGGAGCGTAAGTGGAAATATGAAGGTGACACACCGGCGTTTTTATACCTGCTGCATATCGGCCTGAACGACCCGGAAGAAATGACACACGGCAGTTGGTGCGGCAGGTTTAATCCTGTAAAAACAAAGAATCCCGGAGCATTTCAGAAGAAGTATAGAGAAGCGCAAAAGAAATTCCGCGACTTTGCGATGTTTACCGAGGCGCCTGATAGCTGGCGATACAAGTCCGAGACATATAACAGTACCTATGCCGGTTTGTTTCGCTGGCGCCAGGCGTTTCAAAGTGATTTTGCCGCCCGTATGGACTGGTGCCTAAAGTCTTTCGACGAGGCGAATCATCCGCCAAAGGTTGTATTGAACGGTGGTAAGTCACCGGAGGTCATGGAGGTCAAAGCCATGGCCGGTGAGGTCGTAAAACTGGACGCCACCGGCACGAGCGATCCGGATAAAGACAAGTTGAACTACGTATGGGTTTACTATCCCGAGCCGGGAACCTATTCGGGCAATGTGAATGTCAATGACACCAACGCCGCGAAAACGAGTTTCGAAACCCCGAAGGACGCCAGTGGCACAACGATTCACATCCTGCTGACAGTTACCGATGACGGCAACCCGCCGCTGACCAGGTATCGGCGAATAATAGTGAACATTGAATAAGATAAGCAATTGCGTGGAAAGAACAAAGGAGTCATTCATGAGAATCGGAAGCATATCCATAGGACAATGCAAAGAACGGAGGACAACCATGAACTCATGGCTGAATCGTCGAAGGTTTATTAAGAAGTCACTCTTAACTTCTGCCGGCAGCGCATTAGCGCTGCAAGTGGGCGCAGGCAAGATACTTGCCCAGGACACGGCAGGACAGCCTACCACCGCCCGGAACCGGCCAACACTCAAGGTCAGGTTACCAAAGGGAAGAATTGGAAATCTTCGTGTCAGCCGCCTGTTGTTGGGCGGCAATCTACTCACCCACTTTACCCACAGCCGCGACCTGAAATACGTCTATAATCTGACAGCACATTATAACACGGAGGAGAAAATACTTGAAACTATGGCAGTCGCGGAAGCCCACGGGGTCGATACGCTCGTCATACATACTGCTCCCGGAATTATGAGCGTACTCAAGAAATACCGCTACGAACGGGGCGGGAAAATGAAATGGATTATATGTCCTACAGCCCCGGTCGAGGCTCAGATGAAAGCCTATAGCGAACAGATTCGCCAGCTTGCTGATGAGGGTACCGATGCAATCTATCTATGGGGCGTCCACGCAGATAGCCTTGTTTCTCAGGGCAAAGTGGATCTGATTGCAAAGGCTGTAGAAATCGCCAAGGACTACGGCGTACCTTCAGGTGTTGGAGCCCACGACCTAAGGGTAATTAAGGAGTGCGAGGAGAATCAAATCAACGCGGATTTTTATATCAAGACGTTCCATCACCATAACTATCCCAGTGCACCAAAACCAAATGAGCTGACGACAGTAGTTGCTGAGGTGCCGGGTTACTGGTGTAAAAATCCTCAGGAGGTGGTCGATTTAATGAAGGGGGTTGAAAAACCCTGGATCGCCTTCAAGGTCATGGCTGCCGGTGCAATACCACCGGCAGATGCTTTCCAATACGCTTTTGATAATGGTGCCGACCATATCCTGGCGGGAATGTTTGATTTCGAGATCGCCGAGGACGTGCTCATTGCAAGTAAGGTGCTGACCAAGGTCAAGAGAACTCGCCCATGGCGAAGCTAATATGGCGTGTCGAGAGTGACCGGTCGAATCAGTTGCAAGAATTCCTACTCAGCGTTATAATACACAACGACAACTTCTGCTGAACTTACCTCGCACTAAAACGGCCGTGAGAAAAGCATGTTTTTAAAAAAGCGAAAACACGGGACAGCAAAGTACGTTTTGGTGCGGGATTACCAAATTATCGTTCACCCAGCCCATCCGATGGGCGGGATTCAATATGAGGGAATAGGCGATATGGAAACTAAATATAAAACACATCTGATTCTTAAAGTCATGTTGTTATCTTTTGTTCTGGCAAGACCTTTTTCAGTAAACTTAATCGCTGCAGAAACAGAAAGACCAGATCCTAAGCAGTCACTCATCCAGAGCAAACGAATGGTCAACTACGGAATCCTATATGTTACAGAGGCTCCTTATTCGGCAGACTCATCCGGCAGACAGGATTCAACGAAGGCTATTCAGCAGGCGGTAATTGATGCGCGTGATTCGAGGATGATTGTCTGCTTTGCGGTAGGTGAATATCTCGTCTCTGATACTATTACAGCTAGCCAAATAGACCAGCCGAATGTCGATAATTTGTTATTAGGACGCCGAGATGACTATCCGTGCATCCTTTGGGGAAGCACTCAAGGTGGTCGTACTAAGATTGTTCTTAAGGATAATTCGCCGGGCTTTGGAGATTGGCAGAATCCGAAGCCGGTTATTCGCACCGAGACCTTCCAAGGCAATCCGAACATATCATTTAACCAGATGATCATCAGTCTTGATGTCGATTTGGGACATGGCAATCCAGGCGCTATCGGCATCGACCACCAAGGCGCGCAGGGATGTGTCACAGAGGACGTCGGCGTTACTGCAGAAGGCGCATTTGCAGGCTTTCGGGGAACGAGTGGATCTGGAGGTAGTGCGTCACATCTCCGTGTCAGAGGGGGGCAATATGGCCTGTACTTATCTGCATTACGACCGCCTATGTATTTGGGAGGCTCACAACCAGCGCCTGTTATCAGTTGCGTGACATTAATCGGGCAGACAGAGAAATCCATCTTCTCTGGCACACGCGGTACACTAACTCTCGTCGGTGCATCAATCGAAGGCCCGGGCATTCATCTCGAAGGATCATATAGGCCATGGAATGGCGCGTTGAATATAGTAGATTCTGTTATCCGATATCGAGGTGACGGCCCTGTGATAACCGGCAACCGTCCGGTTTATCTCAACAATGTGTTCTTCAAAGATGCATCAGAGATTGCTCATCTCGACAATTTTCCCATGCTTGAAGGCGTTCGCGATGGCTGGATGCATGTGGTGGAATACGCAGTTGGTCCCTCCCCAACATATCCCATATGGATTAATGGGGTAAAACAAATTAAGCCTCTTGCAGCTTTGGAACCTAAATCAGCACCGCCGAACGATCTACATCAGGCGCATGAATGGGCCGAAGCACTTCCTTCGTGGCAGGACTCAGAAGTGGTAAATGTGAAAAACGCACCATACTCCGCCGCAGGTGACGGCAAAACAGACGATACCGATGCGATTCAGCGTGCGCTGGATGAGAATCGCGATGTCTTCCTACCAAAAGGTATCTACTGCATATCTCGTCCCCTTCGTCTGCGGTCGGACAATCGGCTGTTTGGCCTTGGTGTGCATTCAAAAATCGATCCTATGCCAGAAGCCTCGGCCTTTGCCGACCCAATGAAGCCCAGTCCGATGTTGACAACTCCGAATGATGCCGAGGCCACTTGTATAGCAGCATTCTTTCAGCTATCATGCCGTATACCAGGAGCATACGCTATTCACTGGCAGGCCGGACGTAAATCAATTGTGCGGAACGTACGAACTAAAGCAAGACCATGGCCGAGGGGCGCCGCACTTACTAACCACCCCATGATTCTCATCGATGGTAAGGGCGGCGGGCGCTGGTACAACGCACTGATGCATATCAAGTTTCCACAGGGTCCCGACCACCGGCATATTCTGGTGCGCGGCACACGGGAACCGCTGGCATTTTACATGCTAAACCCTGAGCACAGCTCGGCAAATCATATGGTTGAGTTCGATGGGGTACGGAACGTCAACGTATACTCACTGAAGTCCGAGACACTCGGAGCAGGTGGTCCTCGAGCAATCACACCTGTTCTTGTCCATGGATCGTCCGGCTTCCGCTTCTTTGGTCATGGGGGCAATGCTTCTCCACCTGAAGGTAAACCACTCTACCGCATCGAGAAATGCACAGACTTTCTGTTCGCCAACTTCAGCTACCAGATTCGCGGAGGAGACGCCGATGCTTCAACCTGGTTTATGGTGGAAGAGATTCAGCCGGATGGTAATATTGTCCAGACCCCAGGTGTGGAGTGCTTCGCGCTCTATAAACAAGAGTAAGAACAATTAGAAATACTTCTTGACGGTAAAGCTTTTTCTGATCTAAATGTATTTGGAATAGTCGAGCTGTTGCGCAAGTTAGGACGGAGCAAAGTAAATAATCCAAACTGACTCGCTGCTGACAGTCCTCAATTTCCGTAGAAAACATGGAACGCCCGGCCCCTAAGATTATGAAAATGTAAAGAACAATAAAATAACCGAATACGACTTGACAATCCGCCATGGGCGGACTTCTAACAGGCGTATCGGGGCGGTGAAGAGAAAGGCTGATTCAATGTGACAAATGTCAGCAAAATGGGTTGGAATTGAGGAGGTGATTCAGGTATTATGCGGATATCCGCTACGGGCGGATTGCTGACAGGCGTGATGAGAAGACTTTTGCAAAATCGAGGTTAGGCATACTTTTGGGAAAAAATTGTTTTTTGATTTTTTCTTTTCAAACAGTATGCTATTGCCTAATAAGAAGTTAGCTAATTATTTAAGAAAATCGAAAAAGCTGATTTTCTTAAATAATATATGCCTAAACTCAATTTTGCAAAACTTCAGTTAGGAGTAAGACCATGATAAAATTAGGTATGCATGTAGATAATTGGCGGCACTTCGACGTGTCGTACGAGGTCCCTTGTCAGGTCGCTAAGGACCATGATATGGAGTATGTGGAGTTTGGAACGATCGACGGGGACTACTTTATTCAGGCGTTAGGGTATAATCCCCACATACCGCTTCATTCTAACCCGGTGACACTCAAGCGATACCTGGACTCGATGGGATTGAAGGTCTCTCAACTTGATGCGGCCTACCCGATGTCGTCTCCAGAGGGTCAATACCGCGGTATCGGCTACACCATTCGAACTATTCAGTTCGCTAAGGCGATTGGATGCCCGTGCGTGGACACCACTGATGGCGGCCGCAAGCCGCAGGGATACACCGATGACGAAGTAATGGCCCTCATAAAGCAGTACTATCGTGTGGTGCTGGAATGGGCTTCAGAATATGACATTATCATCAATGTCGAGCCGCACGGCCCTTACACGACCAATCCAGATACTATGGAGCAAATCCTGAGCTTTTTCGACTCGCCCTACTTGAGAATGAACTTGGATACGGGCAACACCTTCATCGCTGGGCAAGACCCAGTGAAGTTCCTCCAGCGGTTACGAGACAAAGTTTCGCACTGCCACATCAAGGATGTCAGCGAAGAGCTTGCAAAGGCTGTACGGGGCGGACAGACAGGCATTGCCTGTTCTGTGGTTGGTATCGGTGAAGGGGTCAACGCTGACAATATAGCTGGGTGTATCGAACTGCTGAAGGAAATTAACTGGGATGGTGTTCTCTCTATAGAATGCGAAGCAGCACCTGGCAAGGTTGAGCAAAGCATCGAGTGGCTGCGTAGCGAAATCTCCCGATAGAACGTTGCGCCTTGTGTATCCTGTGAAAGTTCTCATTCTCCCACTCGGCCCTTCGGCTACCTGTCCCTTCCATAAACTCTATCCAAGTACGAAAATCAAAGACGGGCATTGCTTATTGGGCTTGAGCACGCAGTAATTCTATAATTCCACTAAAGACAAGCCTTGTGAAGTTCCCGATTCCTCGCGTTTTTTAACCATTTTTGCCTTACCCTCGATAAAAAAAGCACGCTTTCAGAGGTAATGTCACTTGGCAAACGAATTTGGAAGACAATGCTCGAAAAATTGCTTTGCTCATGCTGATTTGGTAATATAGGGCAATGAATTTAGAGGAACACAGTGAAATCAACGGCAAATGGGAAATCTGGGATATGGATGACACACTTGGAAGGGACGTAAACTATGAAGTCTGATCGAGGCATTGGTAATTATGTATTGCCTTTATGGAAAACGGCGTTGATTTTTCTGCTGGTAACAAGCCCAGGGATGTCAATAGCCCAAAGACAGGAAAAGACAGCAAATACCCTGGTCTGGGACACACTGTTACCTTTTGTCAATACGGTTGATGTCCGAGATAGAACTAACTGGAAACCTGTTCCTACCGACCTTCTTACGCTTGAACTCGACCCATCCGCCGCCATTTCGGACCCTGCTTACTATGGGAGAGAATACTCTTTCAAAGGAGATGTAGTAGTAGAGAATGAGCACCTGACCGCCGTATTCTGGTCAAGAAAAGGCAGAGTGGTTATCTACTCAAAAACAGATTCGAGTAAGAAGAGAATGGAATTCACTCCTCTTCAACTAAAAGGAAAGCCGGCGAGCATTACTTCCTGCAGCATATTGCAAAATATGGGTGATGAAGCAGCTTTGGAAGTTTCTTTTTCCGCTAAGGAAACAGAAGATAATTTATCAGCTATTTTTTCGTTCGGCAGGAAGCAGATTATCGAGACTAAACCTGCTGAGAATATGAAGGGGATAAGTCTGCTCAGTCCAATCGAGTATGGTGTAATGCCCGATTTTATCGGTGATGACCTCATATTTGCTCCGAGAGAATATCCTTCGATGACCACGCTTCACATTCCTTCGGATAATCTTTTCTTAGGATTACTGAAGGGCCAAAACAATATGCTGGTCATCACCTGGCCGAAGGGAAAGCAACAGATGAAGCTTGTTCTGGATAATAAACAACGAGAGCCCCGTCTCATCGAATCTGTCGACTTTGACAACGATGGCAAGAGTATTTATCTGGCCCTGTTAGATGCGCCGGGTATCTGGCATAAAGAAGAGTTGAAGCCTTCTTATCTGGAAAAGGACGTAGCTATCAACTGGAAAAGGCCTTTTCCTGCAAAATGGATAACCCAATTATATGAAGCGGGGGTGAAAACTACTTTTAGGTTTAGAGAATCCAAAGAAAACATCTGGCGCGGTGTAACAGGTCGGTATAACTACCCCGTCTGGTTTAGCGGGGAGAAAGCTTTCTATCGTCTTGGTAAGAAAATACCACCGAAGGGAGAGTCCCTTATCTATTTTCTGGAGAGACAAGGTACTCCCGTCTCGGTTTCTACTCCTGTTGATATTATGAAGGAAACGTTGGGCAGGCAAACATGCGAGGCTATACTTGACATCCCGGGTCGCAAGCTGCGCACCCATCATAGAAGGGGAAGCGCAGGCGTTCGTCGTGCTGCTACCTGTGGATGTACAGAAGCAATACAGGTGGTTTTTGAAGCAGGCCAAGAAGTAGAAAAGAAAGAGTATGTCGAGGGCGCTGTAGATGATATGGTCTATTTTGTCAGGCGGCATGTGGAGAGAATCAACGAATATCAGGATTTTGCTAATAACATGATGGAGTTTCTGAATCTGACAAGGAAATTCAATCCTGACTTGAAACCGTTGATTGATAATATGGAGGTGATAGTGCGGGAGATTCCCCGGGAATACAGCAGGCAGAAAGAGAATATGAAGACCTTGGAATATGTTGCTGAATTGGCTCGCAAGACTAAAGCTCTTACTCAGAAGAAAGCCCCAGGAAATCTGCCAGCCTATTTAGACCTCAGCAAGAAATGGAGAGAAATGGGCGGTGCTCAAGACTCCGTTATTGCACAGGTTCACAGCATAACAAGGAAACTATCTCAGGAGGCAGGTTATGGTTGCGTAAATCAATCCAAAGCAGTTAAAATAGCAGAAGAGATTAGAAAGCGTTGCAGGAGATGCCTTAGAAATCCTGATGGCTATGAAATATGGCCGGATTATTAAACATATGATGTCAAACTGAAGAATATAAAGCGGAAACCGATAACTATGAAACACTATCTTATAGCTGTATTTCTCTTACCCGGGACTTTAGCTCTGCTTCAAGGCTGTAAACGCAAAGCTCCAAACGATGCCCCAAGTGAAACGAAGGCTGAATCCGGCATAGAAATGGTTCAAGTTCCAGGCGGCTGGTTTACAATGGGAGATGAGAATGAGGTAGATGCAAAGCCCCATCAGGTTCGTGTAAGCTCATTCTACATAGACAAGTATCCGGTAACTCAAGAGGAATACCAAAGAGTTATGGGAAAGAATCCTTCCCGCTGGAAGGCAAGCGAAAACCCTGTGGAGCAGGTGCGCTGGTCCGACGCTGTAAGATACTGTAATGCCCGTTCTCGTCTGGAAAAGCTTCAACCTTGCTACGATTTACAAGCCTGGAAATGTGATTTTGATGCAAATGGATACAGACTGCCTACGGAAGCAGAATGGGAATATGCCTGTCGGGCAGTAACCAAAACAATGTATTTCTTTGGGAATGAACCGTCAAAACTAAAAGATTATGCCTGGTTTGACGAAAACTCCGGCGCAAAACCTCGGCCCGTAGGCCAGAAGCAGCCTAATCCGTGGGGATTGTACGATATGTATGGTAATATCTGGGAGTGGTGCAACGACTTTTACAAAGTTGACTATTATCAGGAAAGCCCTGAAGAAAACCCGAAAGGACCGAAGACCGGCGAAACCAAGGTAGTACGCGGCGGTGCATGGAAATTCAGCGCCGAGAGCTGTCGCTCCGGTTATCGTTACAATGAAGCTCCCGGCTATGCTGACGTCTGCTTTGGATACGATATTTATGGCTTTCGCTGCGTTAGAAATGCCCCTGACGCTATTCAGCCAAGGTAAAGTAAAATCATCACCGAGGAACACAAATGCAGCCAGAACAGCACAAAACCCAAAAACTCTGGAACAGGTTCAAGTCCCAGCTAAACGAATCGTGAAGTTCAAGATGGATCTGCTAATGAAGCAGAGGGTAGATACCCCAAAAAACGTAGGAGCGAGATTGACTAAATGACAGACATACAGCCAATTCTATTATCAGCAATCACCTGCAATAGGGTTATTTTTGACAAAGTCTCTGGTATGCCGAGTATTATAGATATTGTTCAAACTATCAATGCTCCAAGATATCCGGCAAGACATCCGCAAATTGTCTTTTTTTGTGAGCTAACAAATGGGCATGGCACAACGAAAGCAAAAATAAGACTCGTTGATGTCCAGGAAGAGGAGAAAATTATATTCGAGCGAGAAGGAACAGTGCAGTTTAAGGACGTTAAACAAATCGTTACCTTAGCAATGGATCTACATGGTATTGTCTTCCCCCACCCTGGAGAATATCGTTTTCAGCTATTTGCCGGTGGATATTTGCTCGGGGAAAGACGAATTACTTGTCGAAAGATTAAACTGCCGCCGAAGGCCGGGGCTAATGAACGCAAAGAAGACTGAGTAATCGTGTGAATGGGAGTTGTTGACTTTTTCGAAGGTTTGATGCAAAATAGTCCCGCACCAAAACGGAGTCGAACGAAGTGGTTCTTCCTATCGAGCCAAAAATGACGCCCGTCAAAGTGCGTTTTGGTGCGGGATGAGTTGTGAAATTAACGGCAGAAAGACTGTATATTTCGAGAACAGGGCTACCTATGAAAAGCGTTGGCATTTTTATCTCTTTGATACTAACTCTGACTGTTGCCAGTGATGCTGTTCGGGAACCACGAAAGACAAATAGGCAAAAGCTGAGAAGAGTTCCATCACCACGAGCGGAGTTGAATCTAAAGGAAGTCGCCTTTAAGATCGTGTACGAAACCTACCGAGAAACCAACAGCAGGGAGAACTGGGAGCTGTACTTGATAAATGCGGATGGCTCCAATCCTGTTAATCTAACCAACACTCCTGATGTGGATGAGATGTATCCCCACGCCTCTGGCGATGGTACAAAGATATGTTTCGTTGTTGATGAACTGGTAAGAAACAAGAAGATTCGAAATGTCTATTATATGAATGTTGATGGAACCGGACGTGTCAAGGTTGCTGACAATGCTCGACAGCCTTGCTGGAGTTTTGACAGCAAAAAAATCGCTTATCTAAAGGGAGAGTATGAGCGCTACAGCACCAAGCCCTACGCAACCTCGGACCTGATAATCTATGACCTTCAGACCGGTCTATACTCTCCTCACCCTAATAAAGATTTACATCACATTTATGCTATTTGCTGGTCACCGGATGGCAATTGGTTTCTTGCTGCCGTACAAGGAGGTATGGAGTACAGCGATGCTATCCTGGCTTTTGAAGCCAATGGGACAAAGCTATTTGACCTGGGATGGTGGGGAGTCAAGGGCTGCCGACCCGAATTTAATCTTGACGGCAACAAAATGGTGTGGGGGGAGACCGACTGGAATCTATGCCTGGGCGATATCGACCTGACGGGCCGTACACCACGGGTAACTAATATCCAGGATGTTGTACAATGCCTGCGTAAGTCTAAAGTTTATCATGTTGACATCTCACCGGATGGGCGGTACATCGCTTTCAGTTATGGCTCTTTCAATGGAGCACAACAGGTTGGTGGTAAGGCGAGAGGCTGGGACATCTGTGTGGGTGATATGTCCGGCAAGTGGGTAAAAATCACCACTGACGGAAACCACAACAAGGAACCCGATTGGGTGCCTATTCCATCGACAGGCCAGTGAGCACCTGTCGCGACGTGTCCGCGACACGGCGGAAAGGAGACAATATGACAATGAGGCAGTATAAGTCAGAAGTCAGAAATCAGAGGTCAGAAATCAGAATCTGTCTTCTGTCCTCTGTCCTTTGTCTTCTGCATTATAGTGTGAATGAAGCTGTTTGCGGCACAAGGCCGCAAGATGCCCCAAAAGCACGGCAAATACCTTCACCAAAATCCGAGCTTAACCTCAAAGAAATCCCCTTTAAGATAGTTTACGAAACCTACCGTAAGACCAACGGTAAGGAAAACTGGGAACTGTACTTGATAAATGCGGATGGCTCCAATCCTGTTAATCTCACCAACACCCCTGATGTGGATGAGATGTATCCCCATGCTTCTGGCGATGGGACAAAAATCTGTTTTGTTGCTGATGAACTCCTAAGAAAGGAGAAGGTTCGCAATGTTTATTACATGAACGTTGATGGAACCGGACGTACCAAAATTGCTGAAAATGCACGACAGCCATGCTGGGGGCCTGATAGCAAAACTATCGCTTATTTGAAGGGAGAAGTCGCCCGTTACACCATTAAAGACTATGCCACTAAAGGAATTTTCTTTTACGATATAGATACTCATAAACACAGAGAGCATCGAAATAAAAGTCTGTATCATCTTTATAATATTTGCTGGTCACCGGACGGTAATTGGTTTCTTGCAACGGTGCACGGAGGGATGGGTTTTAAGCACGCCAACCTGGCTATCGAAGCCAACGGAAGCGAAGTCTTTGATTTAACAAAATATAAAGTTACGGGTTGTAGGCCTGATTTTAGCCTCGATGGTAAGAAGATAACGTGGGGGTTGAGTGATTGGGATTTATGCGTGGGCGATATCGACCTGCATGCCCCCGTACCCAGAGTAACGAATGTCCATCGCGTCATAAATTGTCGAAAAGAGTGCGAGGTTTATCACTCCGACTTCTCACCTGATGGTAGATACATTGCTTTCAGCCATGGGCCCAAGGCGAATGAAATGGTGGGCGGCAAAGCGCCGGGCTGGAATATCTGTGTCAGTGATTTGACAACAGGGAAATGGGTAGAAATCACCAGAGACGGGAATCACAACAAAGAGCCTGATTGGGTGCCGATAAAAACTGCAAATCGCTAAGGCCAAATAATTGTTTTACCAGTAGGTATAAAGCGGCAGGGAGATAGGAATATAGTAAATGGCTAAGTGTTCCGAAAAGCTGATGAGTAAAGCTGTTTGTCTGCTGTTTGCATTGGCATTTATCCCTGGCTGCCGCCGTGCTAAGGAAACCACCGGTGGGCCGGAAGTCATAAAAACAAAGACGGGTATTGAGATGGTGAAAATTCCCGGAGGCTGGTTTGATATGGGAAGCAAGAGCGGTTCAGCCGACGAATCGCCCGTGCACAAGGTATGGGTCAGTCCTTTTTTGATGGATAGATTCGAAGTGATCCAGGAGCAGTTCAAAAAGTATCAGCTCCCCGACCCCTCTCATTTCAAAAATCCGAAGAATCCCTTAGAGCAGATAAACTGGACCGATGCAGCTCTGTATTGCAACGACCGTTCACGAGCAGAGGACCTCGAGCCTTGCTACGACGAAGAAACCTGGCAGTGCAGCTTCCAGGCGAACGGATACAGACTTCCGACAGAAGCCGAATGGGAGTATGCCTGTCGGGCGGGCACCGGCACAAAGTTCAGCTTTGGTAACGACGTGCGGAAGTTGAAAACCTACGCCTGGTTTGCTGAAAACTCATCCGGAAAGACACATCCTGTTGGACAGAAGAAACCTAATCCCTGGGGGCTTTATGATATGCATGGAAATGTGTCAGAATGGTGCAATGATTTTTATTCAGAGAATTATTACAAGCATAGCCCGGAAAAAGACCCGAAGGGGCCGACTGAAGCTGAGGAGAGGGTCTTGAGAGGCGGCGCATGGAATTCCAGCGCCGGTAGCTGCCGGTCATCATATCGCACGAGCGACCCTTCCATTGATGATACCTGTCTTGCGAGTGACGCTATAGGATTTCGCTGCGTAAGAAATGCACATCCCAGCACATCTACTCGAGAAGATACGGTGAAGGAAAATACAAACCAAAAAGCGTCAAAAACAGGATTCGTTTATGATGATATTTATCTCGAGCACAAAACAACAGAAGGTCATCCGGAGGCACCTCAGAGGCTTATCGCAATAGTTGATAGGTTGAAGGCAAAGGGATTATACCCTCAATTATTCAAACTGTCACCAAAGCCGGTCTCTTCTGAATGGCTTACAATGGTTCACTCCCCTGAGTATATACAGCGTGTGAGAAGAAGTTGCGAGGAAGGCGCAGGATACCTCGATTCCATGGATGTTCCGATATCACCAAAATCCTATGAAGCAGCGCTGGCAGCAGTAGAGGGGGTACTGCATGCTATCGATGCTGTGATGCAAAAGAAAGTTACGAACGCCTTTTGTGCGGTACGTCCACCGGGCCACCATGCACTAAAGGATAAGGCCATGGGGTTCTGTATCTTTAACAATATTGCTGTGGGCACCCGCTATGTTCAAAAGAAACACAGCCTATCAAGAATACTCATTGTGGATTGGGATGTGCACCATGGCAATGGTACTCAGGCAATGTTCTACAACGATCCTTCAGTGCTGTACTTTGGTGTTCATCAGTATCCCTTCTATCCGGGCACCGGAAGCGAAACAGAAAAGGGCAGTGGAGAAGGTTTGAATTACAACATTAACGTGCCCTTGCCGGCCGGTTCCGGAGATGCCGATTATGTGAGGGTCTTCAAAGAAAAACTTGAGCCCGCGGCCTTTGCCTTTTCCCCGGACTTTGTGCTCATATCTGCGGGATTTGACGCCCATAAGGATGACCTGCTCGGTAGTATGAAGGTTACCGCGCAGGGATTTGCGGAGCTGACGCAGATCGTCAAGGCCATAGCAGAAAAGTGCTGTGAAGGTCGTCTCGTTTCTATTCTCGAAGGAGGGTATCATCCGGACGGTCTGGCTGCTTCGGTGGAGGCACACATTCAGGTCTTGACGAGATAAAGGGACGCAAGGAATGTTATTCCATACTTGGCCGTTTGCACTATTTTTCATTATTGTATATCCCGCCTACCTGGCCCTCAAGAACACCAAGCTCAGAGTTCCCTGGCTTTTGGCTGTTTCATATTTCTTCTATGCCTGCTTCAACCCGCTATATCTGATTCTAATCGCGTATTCGACACTGCTGGACTACACCGTAGTTATGAAAATGGCCAAAAGCGCTCGGCGAAAGATGTGGCTTTCCATAAGCATTGTAAATAATCTCGGGCTGCTTAGCTTTTTCAAATACGGTGGATTCGTCACCGACAACTTAAACCTTTTATTGTCTTCATTGGATATTACTTATGCACTCCCCGCTCCCGGTATACTTTTGCCTGTGGGTATATCGTTCTATATCTTCCAATCGATGAGCTACACCATAGATTACTATCGTGGTAATATTGAAAGAGAGACAAGCCTCATAAGGTATGCTACCTTTGTCTCACTCTTCCCTCGATTGGTGGCCGGGCCAATCGAAAGAGCCAAAAACTTACTCCCCCAGCTGCGGAAACCACCCAAGGTCTCCATACAGGATATAACGGACGGTCTTTCCCTCTTTATTGTCGGATTTTTCAAGAAAGTCGCCCTGGCCGACTATATGGCTCTTTATGTTGACAAGGTGTATGGCGCTCCTGAGCAGTTTCAGGCGCCCGCGTTGGTCCTGGCTACTTTTTTATTTTCCTGGCAGATATATTTCGACTTCAGCGGCTATACGGATATGGCAAGGGGCGTGGCGCGAATGATGGGATTTCGTTTAATGCTGAACTTTAATAATCCGTATTTGGCAACGGGCCTGGGTGACTTCTGGTCCAGATGGCATATCAGCCTTTCCTCCTGGTTCAAAGACTATGTCTATATTCCTCTGGGAGGCAACCGCAAGGGCAAGTTTAATACCTACAGAAATATGTTTCTGACTATGGTAATTTCAGGATTATGGCATGGTGCGGCTTGGACGTTTGTCATCTGGGGCGCGGTGCATGCGCTCGGGCGATTTTGTACCCGGGAGATGGAAAGAACCTCCTTCTACAAAGAAAGGGTGCCGAAATTAGTAAAACAACTGCTTGTGTTTGTCTTTGTCAGCTTTGCGTGGATTTTCTTCCGAGCTGAAACAATAAGTGACGCATGGGTGATTGTAACAAGAATATTCAGCTCCGGACTGGCAAATCCTTATTGTCCATTATTGGCTTTGGGCTTGACCTTTGCTGTATGGCTTTATCAGTTTGCTTATGAATCCAAACTTAGGTGGGTCCTTGAGCTAAGATACGTTCGCATAGGAATCGTTCTTTTGGTGATTATCTACCTAACTGTTTTTGCTCCGGCGAGTGAGAAAGGATTTATCTACCTGCAGTTCTGACATTAGTTAGACTTTAAGAAGCTTTAATAACTGAGACAAAATGCGATGCCTAAAAGTAACATCTTAGAAAATCGAAAAAATTCTGGTCCGTCGAACGAGCCTGAGGTCTTATTCAGTTCCAACTGCGTGCGATTATCCGGATGTGAATGGATTTTCGTTGGAATTGTTGCTTTGGCATTATTTTATTTTGGGCCCACACTTTGGGAACGGTTGGAGAAATTTGAGCCTGCACACGACTATCGCCTGGGCTACGAGTTAAGCAATGACTACTGGTTATACAGCCGTTATAGTCGGCTTGCCTGTTCCCGGAACGAAATACTTGTCATTGGGGATTCGGTCATTTGGGGACATTTCGTGCCCAAAAATGACACGTTGTCCGAGTGTCTCAACGAAATTACTGGCCACGATCAGTTCGCTAATTTGGGTGTAGATGGCATTCACCCCGTGGCATTAGCAGGTTTGCTGAAATACTATGGTCACAACATCTCAGACAAAAAGGTTGTTCTGCATTTTAACCCCTTATGGATGAGCTCTAAGAAACACGATTTGCAGACCGAAAAAGAGTTCCGTTTCAATCATCCCAGGCTGGTACCGCAGTTTATTCCAAACATTCCCTGCTATAAGGATCCATATTCCAAGAGGATTTCCGCTGTGGTAGAACGCTATGTGCCTTTTTTAAACTGGGCATCCCATTTGAAGATTACCTATTTTGAGAACATGGACCTGCCCACATGGACGCTGGAGCACCCCTACGAGAATCCCACCAGCGCCGTCACTCTCAAGCTTCCCGCCTCTGCCAGCAAAAGTCAGAACGAACATATCTCCTGGACAGAGAGGGGGGTAGCCAAAACAGATTTTCATTGGGTTGAGCTTGAGACCTCACTGCAGTGGAACTTTTTCCAGCGGTCGGTTAAGCTGTTGAAGAAAAGAGGCAACAGCGTATTCGTCCTCGTTGGCCCATTTAACGAGCACATGCTCAAGGGCGAGAGCATCGAGATTTATCGAAAGATGAAAGGTAAGATTGAAGACTGGCTACAACAAAATAATATTGCCTACTATATGCCTCCGGCATTACCTAGCGAGTGGTATGTTGATGCCAGTCACCCGATGAGGGAAGGATATGCCATGCTTGCGAAACAGCTCTCTGAAAACGAAAACGGGGCAGGATTTTTGAAAGAAAAATATCCCTGAGGACAATACGATGGGCAAAGAAGCATCCAAGTGTAACTCTTATAGGATTAGTCCGGGCAGTCAAGATTGGGTAATCACTCGCCGTATGTTTTTAAGATCTACAGCGGCCTCCTTTGCTGGTCTGGCTGTTATGCCCCTTTCCTGCACTCTTAAGAGCACCTCGAGTGCCAAGCTAAGTACAGTGCGTTTCGGCATTGTTACAGATTGCCATTATGCTGATGCCGATGCCTTAGGTATGCGCTTCTACCGCGAGTCCCTGGACAAGCTGACTGAGTGCGTCACACTAATGAACGCCGAAAGGCTTGACTTCCTCATCGAACTCGGTGATTTCAAGGACCAGAACAGACCACCGGTTGAACAAAGGACTCTTTCGTATCTTCAGGTCGCCGAGAAAGTGTTCCAGGGGTTTGACGGGCCTACTTTTCACGTCCTTGGTAATCATGACATGGATAGCATTTCGAAAATGCAGTTTCTGACCCGCGTGGAGAACACGAACATAGAATCTGGCCGCGGTTATTACTCATTCGACTTGAACACTTTGCGCTGTGTTGTGCTCGACGCCAACTACAAGGCCGACGGTACCGACTACGACCACGGCAATTTTGATTGGACCGATGCCAATATTCCTTCTGAAGAATTGGACTGGCTCAAACAAGACCTCGATACGGCACCTGGCTCCGTTATTGTTTTCATTCATCAACTGCTCGATGGGGTCGGTTCGGTCTATGTGAACAATGCAGCCGATGTCCGACAAATTTTGCAAGCATCCGGCAGAGTGCTTGCCGTTTTCCAGGGCCATCATCATTCAGGGAGCTATAGCAACATTGCGGGAATTCACTACTATACGTTGAAGGCGGTGGTTGAAGGCTCCGGCCCCGAAAACAACTCCTATGCAATTGCCGAAGTCCATCCGGACGGCGGCATCATCATCACCGGGTACCGAAAGGCCGTGAGTATGTAGCTCACCCTGAGAGAGCCTCATTGACCTGCTGAATTTCCTTTTGCAGATTTGTGGCGCAAACTAAGTAATGCATCGAAATGGTGTGAAACGTAGTCCGGTCTGGGGCCATGGGTATCAGTCGATTTCCACCCGCAACGACTCGCCTGCTTTTATAACCACAGGTTGTCCAAGTGTTATTATGACTTCATCACCATTAATGGTTTGCGTTGCAATAACGGCCCGCTGGTTGTGTAGAACAGTGACACTTATCGGCTTAGTCTTCTGGGAAACCTGGAAGACTATAGAGGCAACACGAACTTTGCCGTACCGTACATCAATCAGGTTGGTTTGCGTGTTGCCTTTGCGAGACTGGGTAAATACCCCCCAGCCCTGGGCAGCGGTGAAAAACGATACGTGGTCATCAGGCTGCCAGAGGGGTTTGAATCCAATCAGACCGGCTGGGCCGTCATAGATGAATCCCTGGCAAGCTAACAGCACAGACCAAACGCTCATAGCTCTTGCGTAAAATTTGCCGCATTCATCGTCTCCGAACGGATTACCGCTATAGCCCCATGCGCGATCCGTAAGACCTGAACGCCATTGCCCATCATAACGGTCCGCCACAGCTTTCGCCACAGTAAATCCCTCTTTCATCAAACCACTGGCAATCATCGTGGCAGCGGTGCTATACTCAAAGCCGCTCATAACCTCATCGGCGAACCTCAGTTGTTTACCCGGCTCCGGTCGACCACCTTTCGGCCAGGTTGTCATCATCAGGCCGTGGTCCCCATCTCGAACGAACTTCCGTGGAAAACCCTTCCAGGGAGCGCCCGTCGTGAAGGTCCTGACATCCCTGAAATTGGTACGGAAGTTGTACTTGAAAAGTGACCCAAGTGCCGTGCGAACATGATCTGGCGGATACAGCCACCCTAAGTTGAGCTGATGTGCCCACCACTGCCCCAACAACTGATCTATATGACAACCGGTGAAGTAGTTTTCCCCTTTGATTTCATTGGGAATCTGAATGTAATATTCACCGTCAAACAGTGTCGAATTTTGTCTCTTTGCGCCCGACAAACGAATCTCCCGGTAACGCCCCGCCATATCGGCTTGCCTTTCTAAGAGAGCCATCTTCTCCGAAGCGGCCAATGCAGCCAAATACAACGTGCCCAACCAGGATGTGCTGCCGCTAAGCCCGGCGTCGAGCGTGTTGTGTTGCTGGCCTGTCAAGACCCCATCTTCATCTTTGTCCCACGTAACAATAACATATTCCATCGCCTTGCGAATTTGAGGCCAATGCTTGTCCAACCAGGTTCTCTCAGCGCTACATAAGTGCTCGCGATACGCCCCCAATACCTCACCGCACTGCCCGTCGAAGGCAACCTTTTGCATAGAGTGGCGCATGGGGATACCTCCAGCCTCATTCTGATAGAAAAGAGATTCCTCTCTCATCAGGCGTCCTATGGATGGGAAAAGCCGGGCATGGGCCTGGGCGTATTGCCACACGTGTGTACAGTTGCCCATACAGCAACCCCTCGTGCTGCAGCAGCCCTCCCAGCCCCCAAAGTAACCATCCTTATCCCAAAAACACGTTTGACTCTTGAGGCAGGCTACCTGCGAGCTGATACGATCCAACATCCAGTAGGGAAGATTGGTCTCGTATAACGCATCGTGATATGCCCGTGTCAGGCGTGTCAGTCTATTCAAATTCTTACTGAGGTAGCCAATCACGTCCAGCGAGTTCGACCACCAATTGGCATACATTCGACCTGCACAAAACCAATTCTTTTTCCTGGAAAGTTTGTTAGGCACTGCACCTGTCGGGCCGTTTGGAAAATGCCAGGCCAGTAGAAAAGTTGCTGTTTTCTTTTCACCTGGAGCGACCACAATGTTCAAGGCCAGAGCGCCGTCAAGAGTTTGGCCCATCGGCGTGGGGCCTGCCTTGCGGGACCCCCTCAGTTTGCCGTCATTGGTGAAGTCCTCGGCAAGTTGTTCGAGATCCATCCACGATGCAACGGCGACGATGTCACCACCTCGCACTGCCAGCGCCATGTCACCGGAGCCGGGACCGGGTTGAGATGAATCACCGGTCATGTGCAAAACCGTTATATCGCCACGCTGTATGATCTCGTTGCGGTTCCCTCCGTAGCTCTCAAACTTCCTCCCTTCGATACGGGGTATGTTCGCCGGCCCCCATGAAATTCTGTTAGAGGGAGTACGATAACCGACACCGTTCTGCTGAGACGCCATAAATCCTACTTCCACCGTCTTATCGGAAGTGTTCTTAACAGTGACGTTGAACACGGCACAGGGAATCGAGGAGTTCTTTGGGTCTATTGGAATCAATGGGCTAAAGGCCTCTAAGGAAATCTCAACAGGCAGATTTGGCTCCTCGAAATCAAACCAGCCGAAGGGATATTCTCCTCGAAAAGTCAAACTGCTCATTGCCGCAAAGGGACCCACTGGTCCGGTCTGAACAGCTCGGACTACCGGCCGGGCTCCCGGGACAGTAACTCGTACAGCGAAGAAAGTATGTGGCAACATCAAGGGGTCATGGTTATTGAATATCTGCCAGGACTGCAGCTGCGCCTTGCCGTTGATCTGCACATTGCCTCCACCGATCCCACCCAGAGGCATACTAATCGCATCAAGATACTTGCCGGCATATACTCGTGATAGACCTCGGGTAAATAGTTCTGCTCGTCTCGGCGAAGGTCCGAGCCGCAGCCGGGAAGTCCAGACGGTTGCCTTACCGGAAGTACTGTTTCTCTCTTTGAATAAGTGGCTGGCACCACCCGCCCGTCGTGGCTCGGCCAAGCCGAGACAGGGCCCACTCACTGCATCCGCCTCAGACGGACTATTAGAACATAACGTATCATCAGCGCGCATACCTTGGCGCATGCTAAACGCCCCGGCAGCCGCGATGGTCGGCAAGGGCAGTGTAACAATTAGAAAATAGGTCGCAAACTTTATCACAAAAACAGCCCTTTCCTGTTTTATTACAAAATAACTATTATTCCGCAGCATTACAAGATAATACCTGATTTTCCCCTGCCCTTTTCGCATTTTTATACAATCCTATCAGAAAAGTATGCAAAGGCATAATGTTGATATTTTTCTTGACGGCAAAGCGGGTGATTTTGTATAAATAAGGTTGGTGAGGCTTGTATCAGTATATGTATGTATTTATTGATTCTGGTCCTCAGACGTGTGGAATTTTAATAGCTTTTCGGTAGAGGAGGAGTTAGTACGTGGCGTACAGAGTTGTAGTGAAGGCTTCGTACTACACGTTTATGTTTTTCGCATTTTAATTAGACCTATATTTATTTTTTGAAGGAGGATTATTATGTCTAAGAAATTGATTTGTTTGATTTCTTTTGTTTTTGTATCTGGTTTGACTCTGACAGATCCGGTCCATGCTGAGCTTGTGGCCTGGTGGCGGTTGGATGAAGGCTCCGGGACGAGGGCTATTGACTCAAGTGGCAACGGGAATGATGCGAGCTTCGAGGGCTCTCCCGAGTGGGTGGAGGATGGGAAATTCGGTAAAGCACTGAAGTTCAACGGCAGTTCCGATTACCTCGCCGCCCCCGACTCCGAGAGTCTCGATATCAACGGAGACCAGTTGAGCATCGCCGCCTGGATCAATGGCGAAGACTGGGCGGCGGCAAACCACATTGTCCGAAAGATAGCAGACACGGGAACAAGTGCCATCTATATGATCCGCGTGCAGCCGGATACGGTGCGGGTTTACCTCAATACGTCTGCCGGCGAGACCATAGTACAGGGGACAACGGTGTTACCTACCAATGAATGGGTCCACGTTGCCCTAACATATGATGGTACCGAAGCTCGAATCTATGTCAATGGCCAGTTGGATGTTTCGAGCAACGTTTCTGGAGAGGTCTCGGAGAGCAACAATGAACTGCGCATCGGTCGTGGAGAACCGTCGGGCTACTTCATCGGTATGATCGACGATGTGCGGCTCTACAACCACGCGTTGACGGAGAGCGAGCTTTTGTCTGCTATGGAAGGAAGCGGTGCAGAATATCCATTTGCCTGTGGTCCCGCCCCGATCGATGGTGCCATGCTTGAGGCCACATGGGCAAGCCTTAGCTGGCGCGCGGGAGATTTTGCCATCTCGCACGATGTGTACTTCGGTGAGAATTTTGACGATGTGAACGATGGTGCCGAAGGCACCTTCCAGGGCAATCAGGCAGGAACGTCTCTTATTGTTGGCTTTCTCGGATTCACCCATCCGGACGGCCTTGTTCCAAGCACAACTTACTATTGGCGAATCGATGAGGTCAATGACACCGACCCGAACAGTCCGTGGAAAGGCAATA